>NZ_JBDYKJ010000002.1:0-122096 GCF_040012395.1 Nocardioides sp. 31GB23
CGCCCGCGCGACGCGCGGGCGGCGCCTGGTCGAGCGGGCGCCACTGGTGGGCCACCGGGTCCCACTGCCAGCCGTCCTGGATGATCGGCGCCTGCTGGCCCGCCTGACCGGCCTGGCCCGCCGCGGCACGCCCGACCCGGCGACCGGCTCGGCGTCGTGCCCGAAGATCATCGGGTAGGCCAGCCCGGCCACCGCCGCCCCGAGCAGCGGGGCCAGCACGAAGAGCCACAGCTGGAGCACCGCGTCGGTCCCCGAGAGCAGGCCCGGGCCGATCGAGCGGGCCGGGTTGAGCGAGGCGCCGGTGGCCGGCAGCGCGACGAAGTAGCCGGCCGCCAGGCTCAGCCCGATCACCACCGGCGCCAGCGCGCGGTGCTCCTGGCGTGCGTCGGTCGCGGCCAGCACCACCCCGACGACGACCGCGGTCAGCAGCATCTCGAGCGTGAAGGCCGCCCAGGCGGCGTACCCGCTGCCCTGGTCGCCGAACGAGTTCTGGGCCAGCCCGCTGCCCGCCTCGAAGCCCGCGAACCCCTGCGCCAGCCCCAGCAGCACCGCGGCGCCGGCGACGGCGCCCGCCAGCTGCGCACCGACGTACGCCGGCACCTCGCGCCAGGCGAGCCGCCCGCTCAGCGCCGTCGCCAGGGTGGTGGCCGGGTTGAAGTGGCCGCCGGAGACCCGCCCGAAGGCGTGGACCATCACCACCATCGCCAGCCCGAAGGCCAGGGCGATGGTGGTGGTCGTGCTGATCGCGCCCACCTCGCGGGCGTAGACGATCGAGCCGCAGCCGAGGAGCACCAGGACGAACGTCCCGATGGCCTCGGCCGCGGCCTTCTGTGCGGTGGTGGGGGTGGCGCCGAGCTCGCTCATGGGCAGGAGACTAGTGCCGCGGAGGTCGCCCCGAGGGGCGTTGCCGGGTGAGCCCCCGGCTGCGAGGGTGGGGACGGATCGCGCGGCGCGCGGTCAGGTATCTTGACGTCAAGAAATCACTTGCACTCGATCGCCGAGGAGTCGCCCCGCACCATGGCCACCATCATCTACACCCACACGGACGAGGCGCCGCTGCTGGCGACCTACTCCTTCCTGCCGATCATCCAGGCGTACGCCGCGAAGGCGGGCGTCGAGGTCGAGACCCGCGACATCTCGCTGGCCGGCCGCATCCTCGCGCAGTTCCCCGAGCGCCTCACCGAGGAGCAGCGCATCGGCGACCACCTCGCCGAGCTCGGCGAGCTGGCCACCAAGCCCGAGGCCAACATCATCAAGCTGCCCAACATCTCCGCCTCCACCCCGCAGCTCAAGGCCGCGATCAAGGAGCTGCAGGAGAAGGGCTACGACCTGCCGGCCTACCCCGAGAACCCGCAGAACGACGAGGAGAAGGGCGCCCGGGCCAAGTACGACAAGGTCAAGGGCTCCGCGGTCAACCCGGTCCTGCGCGAGGGCAACTCCGACCGCCGTGCGCCCGCCGCGGTCAAGGGCTACGCCAAGAAGTACCCCCACCGCATGGGCGAGTGGAAGAGCGACTCCAAGACCGCCGTGGCCACCATGGACGGCGGCGACTTCCGCTCCAACGAGCAGTCGGTGGTCATCGAGTCGCCCGACATCCTCTCGATCGTGCACGTCGGCGCCGACGGCACCGAGACCGTGCTCAAGGACGCCCTGCCCGTCGAGGCCGGCGAGGTCGTCGACTCCACCTTCATGAGCGTCGCCGCGCTGCGCCGCTTCCTGACCGAGCAGATCGCCCGCGCCAAGGCCGACGACGTGCTCTTCTCGGTGCACCTCAAGGCCACGATGATGAAGGTCTCCGACCCGATCGTCTTCGGCCACGCCGTGCAGGCGTTCTTCCCCACCCTCTTCGAGCAGTACGGCGAGCAGCTGGCCGCCGCGGGCATCTCGCCCAACGACGGCCTCGGCGCCCTGATGTCCTCGCTCGACCAGCTGGCCGACGGCGAGGCGATCAAGGCCTCCGTCGAGCAGGGCCTGGCCGAGGGCCCGCGGATGGCCATGGTCGACGACCGCAAGGGCATCACCAACCTGCACGTGCCCTCCGACGTCATCATCGACGCCTCGATGCCGGCGATGATCCGCATCGGCGGCCACATGTGGGGTCCCGACGGCCAGGAGGACGACTGCCTGGCGGTCATCCCCGACTCCTCCTACGCCGGGGTCTACGCCGCGGTGATCGAGGACTGCAAGGCCAACGGCGCCTACGACCCCTCGACCATGGGCTCGGTGCCCAACGTGGGCCTGATGGCCCGCAAGGCCGAGGAGTACGGCTCGCACGACAAGACCTTCGAGATCCCGGCCGCGGGCACCGTCGAGGTGCGCAGCGGCGCCGGCGAGGTCCTCACCTCCCACGTGGTCGAGCCGGGCGACATCTGGCGCGCCTGCCAGACCAAGGACGAGCCGATCCGCGACTGGGTCAAGCTGGCCGTGACCCGGGCCCGCGCCAGCGGCTCGCCGGCCGTGTTCTGGCTCGACGAGACCCGCGCCCACGACGCGAACCTCATCGAGAAGGTCCGCACCTACCTCCAGGACCACGACACCGACGGGTTGACCATCGAGGTGATGGCCCCGGCCGAGGCGACGACGTACTCCGTCGAGCGCATCCGCCGCGGCGAGGACACCATCTCGGTGACCGGCAACGTGCTGCGCGACTACAACACCGACCTGTTCCCGATCCTCGAGGTCGGCACGTCGGCGAAGATGCTCTCGATCGTCCCGCTAATGAACGGTGGCGGCCTCTTCGAGACCGGTGCCGGCGGGTCGGCGCCCAAGCACGTGCAGCAGCTCATCGAGGAGAACTACCTGCGCTGGGACAGCCTGGGCGAGTTCTTCGCGCTGGCCGCCTCCTTCGAGCACCTCGCCGGGTACGCCGACAACCGCGGCGCGCAGGTCCTGGCCGACACCCTCGACGCCGCGACCGCGACGTTCCTGGAGGAGGACAAGTCCCCGACCCGCAAGATCGGTGGCATCGACAACCGCGGCTCGCACTTCTACCTGGCGCTCTACTGGGCCCAGGAGCTGGCGAAGCAGGACGTCGACGCCGACCTGGCGGCCGCGTTCAAGCCGCTGGCGGAGAAGCTGGCCGCCGCGGAGGAGGCCATCGTCTCCGAGCTCAACGGCGTGCAGGGCAGCCCGGCCGACGTCGGCGGCTACTACCAGCCCGTCGACGAGAAGGCCGACAAGGTGATGCGTCCCTCGAGCACGCTCAACGAGGCGCTCGCCTCGCTCTGAGCCACCCGCACCACCCCGCACGAGCCCCGGACCGGCCACGGTCCGGGGCTCGTCGTGGAATAGCGGTAAACCATGGCGGTGTTGGACCATGGTGACCCGCCCTCCCACGTCTCGGAAGTCCCTCGCATGACTGCTCTCGCCCAGGCCGCCCCGGCCGCCGAGCCGGTGACCCGCGCCCGCTTCGTGCTGGCCGTGGTGGCCCTGGCCACCGGTGGCTTCGCCATCGGCACCACCGAGTTCGTCACGATGGGCCTGCTGCCCCAGATCGCGGGCGGCATCGGGGTCACCATCCCGCAGGCCGGCCACCTGATCTCGGCGTACGCCCTCGGCGTGGTCGTCGGCGCCCCGACCCTGGCGGCCCTGGGGGCGCGGCTGCCCCGGCGCGCCCTGCTGGTGTGGCTGATGGTCGCCTACGCGGTGCTCAACCTGCTCAGCGCGGCCGTCTCCCACTACGGCCTGCTGGCCTTCGTGCGCTTCCTCGACGGCCTGCCGCACGGCGCCTACTTCGGCGTCTCGGCGCTGGTGGCCTCCGGCATGGTCAGCCCCGAGCGGCGCGGGCGCGCCCTGGCGCTGGTGATGATGGGCATCCCGGTCGCCAACCTGGCGGGTGTCCCCGCCGCGACCCTGCTCGGCCAGGCCTACGGCTGGCGCGCGGCGTACGTCGCGGTCGGGCTGGTCTCGGTGCTCACCGTCGTGCTGATCCTGGCCTTCGTGCCCAGCACCCCCGGTGACGCGAGCGCCACCGGTCGGCGCGAGCTGGCCGCGCTGCGCCACCCCCAGCTCTGGTACGCCGTCGGGGCCGGCGCGATCGGCTTCGGCGGCCTCTTCGCCCTGGTCTCCTACATCGCGCCGATCACCACCGACGTCGGCGGCCTGCCCGAGTCGGCCGTCGCGGTCTTCCTGCTCGTCCTGGGCGTCGGCATGGTCGTGGGCAACGTGGTCGCCGGCCGGCTCGTCGACTGGTCGATCGAGAAGTCGCTGCGCGGTGCTGCCGTGGGCCTCGCGCTGGCGCTGATGCTCTACTTCGTGCTCGCCCCCACCGGCTGGTGGGCGGTGCTGGCCGGCTTCCTGGTCACCGTCATCGGCTCGGTGCTGGCGCTGGGCTTCATGGCCCGGCTGATGGACGCCGCCGAGCACGCCCAGACCCTGGGTGCGGCGATGAGCCACGCCAGCCTCAACATCGGCAACGCCCTCGGCGCCTGGCTCGGCGGCCTGGTGATCGCGGCCGGCTACGGCCTGCGCGCGCCGCTGGTCGTGGGCGCCGGGCTCGCGCTCGCCGGCCTGGTCGTGCTGGTCCTGGCGCGCCGCGCCCACCTGCTCGCCGACTAGCCCCCACGACCAGCGGCCCGGGGCGTCGACCCCGGCCCCGCGGGTGTGGCGGCAGTCGGGGAGAATGGCGCCATGGCAGCCACCACCCAGCCCGAGGTGTCCGTGCCGGCAGCACCGCCCTCGGGTGCCCGACCGCGGGTGCTCTCGGGCATCCAGCCGACGGCCGACTCCTTCCACTTCGGCAACTACCTGGGCGCCCTGCGCCAGTGGGTGGGCCTGCAGCACGACCACCAGCCGTTCTTCTTCATCGCCGACCTGCACGCGATCACCGTCGAGCAGGACCCCAAGGTGCTGCGCGAGCGGACCCTGCGCGCGGCCGCCCAGCTGCTGGCCATGGGCATCGACCCCGAGCGCTCCGCGATCTTCGTGCAGAGCCAGGTGCCGGCCCACGCCCAGCTCGGCTGGGTGCTGCAGTGCCTGACCGGCTTCGGCGAGGCGCGCCGGATGACCCAGTTCAAGGACAAGTCCGCCAAGGGCGGCGAGGGCGCGGCCAGCGTCGGGCTGTTCACCTACCCCGTCCTCCAGGCCGCCGACATCCTGCTCTACCGCCCGCACTTCGTGCCCGTGGGCGAGGACCAGCGCCAGCACCTCGAGCTGACCCGCGACCTCGCGCAGCGCTTCAACCACCGCTACAAGAAGACCTTCCGGCTGCCCGAGCCCTACATCCTCAAGGCGACCGCCAAGATCGCCGACCTGCAGGAGCCCACGGCCAAGATGTCGAAGTCGGCCTCGTCGGCCGCCGGCATCATCGACCTGCTCGACCAGCCGTCGGTCAGCGCGAAGAAGATCCGCTCCGCCGTCACCGACTCCGACAACGAGATCCGCTTTGACCGCGAGGCCAAGCCGGGCGTGAGCAACCTGCTCACCATCTACTCGGCCCTGACCGGCGAGGGCGTGGCCGACCTCGTCGAGCAGTACGCCGGCCGCGGCTACGGCGACCTCAAGAAGGACCTCGCCGAGGTGGTGGTCGACGTGGTGACGCCGTTCCGCGACAAGACCCTCGAGCTGCTCGACGACCAGGCCCACCTCAGCGACGTGCTCCGCCGCGGCGCCGAGCAGGCCGGCGCGGTCGCCGAGGCCACCCTGCGCGACGTCTACCAGCGCGTCGGGTTCGTGGCACCGAGCCGCACCTCGTGACCGCTAGGGTCGCAGGCGTGGTCACGATCGGAGTCGCCGTCGCCATCCCCGAGCCCTGGGGGAGCGAGCTGCAGGACTACCGCACCGCCATCGGTGACACCACCGCCACCCAGATCCCGACCCACATCACGCTCGTCCCGCCGACCGAGGTCGACGCCGAGGCGGTGCCCGACGTCGAGCAGCACCTCGCCCAGGCCGCGGCCGTGGTCGATCCGTTCGTGGTCCGACTGCGCGGCACCGGCACCTTCCGCCCGGTCTCGCCCGTGGTCTTCGTGGCCGTCGCCGAGGGCATCGCCGGCTGCGAGCAGCTGGCCGGCGCCGTACGCCGCGGCCCGCTCGACATCGAGCTCTCCTTCCCCTACCACCCGCACGTGACGGTGGCCCACGAGCTCGACGACCCGGTGCTCGACGAGGTCTTCGAAGACCTCGCCCGCTTCGAGTGCCGCTTCGACGTCGACGCCTTCCACCTCTACGTCCACGACCACCAGCACGGCTGGCAGCCGACACGTGAGTTCCCGCTCGCCGAGAGCCCCCACGGGCAGGAGTGAGCCGTGACCTCCCTCAAGGAGCGGGCCAGCGACGTCCGTGAGCAACGCCCGCTCGTCGACCACCTGGTGCGGATGCAGGCGCACTACGGCGAGGCGCGGGCCAGCCAGCACGCCGGCGCGATCACCTACTTCGCGTTCCTGTCGTTCTTCCCGATCCTCGCGCTGTCCTTCTTCGTCGTCGGCGTGGTCTCCGAGGTCTGGCCCGATGCCAACCAGACGCTCGTGGAGGCGATCCAGTCCCTCTTCCCGGGCATCATCGGCACCGGGGAGGGCCAGCTCGAGCTCGCGGACTTCCGCACCTTCACCGGCCTCGCCGGTGTGGCCGGCTTCCTGGGTGTCCTCTACTCGGGCCTGGGCTGGATCTCGGCGTTGCGCCTGGCGCTCTTCGCGGTCTTCGAGCCGCCCGAGCAGGCGATCCCCAACTTCGTGATGGGCAAGCTGCGCGACCTGATGACGCTGGCCGTGATCGGGCTGACGCTGCTGGTGGCGGTCGCGGTGACGGGGCTGGTCGCCTCGTTCTCCGAGGAGATCCTCGGCTGGGTCGGGCTCGGCGAGGAGCTGGCCTGGCTCGTCGTGCTGATCACCGTGGTGCTGGGCCTGATGGCCAACGCGCTGCTGTTCTTCACCATGTTCCGGCTGCTGGGCCAGCCGCGGGCCCCACGGATCTCGCTCGTCAGGGCCTCGCTGCTCGGTGCCGTGCTCTTCGAGGTGCTCAAGCAGCTCTCGAGCAAGCTGATCGCCGCCACGCAGGGCCAGCCCGCCTTCCAGGCCTTCGGCATCGCGCTGGTGCTGGTGGTGTGGATCAACTACTTCAGCCGGGTGGTGCTCTACGCCGCCGCCTTCGCGCACACCTCGCCCGAGGCCCGCGCGCTGCGCCCCGACGACGAGCCCGCCCCCGTGCAGGGCCCGGCGCTGCCCAGCGGCCCCGACGCGATGGCCGTGCTGGTCGCCAGCGCGGCCCCGGCGCAGCCGGAACCAGGTCCCCGGCGGGGGCTGCTGCGGCGTCTTCGAGACCGCGGGAGGGGCTGAGCGTGCGGTTCGAGCGCAAGCACGGCTGGTTTCTGCTGGCCGTCGCGGGCTGGGGCTACTACAGCTGGGCCATGTTCGCGCGGAACCTGTGGAACGCGTGGTCGGCTGGGGAGGAGCGCCCAGGCGGCTACTGGGTGGCCCACACCGGCCTGATCGTGGTCAACGTGGCGCTCGCCGTCGTCTTCACCGTGTGGGGCCTGCGGGTGCTGCGCGCGGTCCGCGACGCCGAACGCCCCGCCTCCCCGGCCGAGGCCGGGCAGACGGGGCGTCAGGAGTAGCGCTGCTGCTCAGTACCCCGCGCGCAGGGCGTCGCGCAGGTCCTTGTTGAGCTGCGAGATCACGTCGAGCGGGATCTCCTTGGGGCAGGCGGCGGTGCACTCGCCGATGTTGGTGCAGCCGCCGAAGCCCTCGGCGTCGTGCTGGGCGACCATGCTGGCCACCCGGCCCATCCGCTCGGGCTGGCCCTGCGGGAGCTCGCCGAGGTGGGTGATCTTCGCGCCCAGGAACAGCGAGGCCGAGCCGTTGGGGCAGGCCGCGACGCAGGCGCCGCAGCCGATGCAGGTGGCGACGTTGAAGGCACGCATGGCCTTGTCACGCGGGGCCGGCACCGAGTTGGCCTCGGGGGCCGAGCCGGTGTTGACCGAGATGTAGCCGCCGGACTGGATGATCCGGTCGAAGGCCGAGCGGTCGACGATCAGGTCCTTGACGACCGGGAACGCACCCGCGCGCCACGGCTCGATGGTGATCGTCTGGCCGTCGGAGAACGAGCGCATGTGCAGCTGGCAGGTCGTGGTGACCTCCGGGCCGTGCGCCTGGCCGTTGATCATCAGGTCGCAGGACCCGCAGATGCCCTCGCGGCAGTCGTGGTCGAAGGCGATCGGCTCCTCGCCGCGCTCGTTGAGCTGCTCGTTGAGGGTGTCGAGCATCTCCAGGAACGACATGTCCTCCGAGATGCCCTCGACGGCGTACGACTGCATCGAGCCGGACGACTGGGCGTCCTTCTGACGCCAGATCTTGAGAGTGAGGTTCACTTGTAGCTCCGCTGCTTCATCTCGATGGCGGTGTAGATCAGGTCTTCCTTGTGCAGCACGGGCTGGCCGCCCTCGCCGCCGAACTCCCAGGCCGCGACGTAGGCGAACTCCTCGTCGTGGCGCAGCGCCTCGCCGTCCTCGGTCTGCGACTCCGCGCGGAAGTGGCCACCGCACGACTCGCGGCGGTTCAGCGCGTCGATGCACATCAGCTCACCGAGCTCGATGAAGTCGATGACGCGACCGGCCTTCTCGAGGCTCTGGTTGAGGGAGTCGGCGGTGCCGAGCACCTTCAGGTTGCTCCAGAACTCCGCCTTGAGCTCGCGGATCATGTCGATGGCCTTGCGCAGGCCCTCCTCGGAGCGCTCCATGCCGCAGTACTCCCACATGATGTTGCCGAGCTCCTTGTGGAAGGAGTCGGCCGAGCGGGAGCCGCCGATCGAGAGGAACTTGTCGATGCGCTCCTCCACCGAGGTGCGCGCCTCGACCACGGCCGGGTGCGACTCGTCGACCTGCTCGAACGGGCCGTCGGCGAGGTAGTCGCGGATGGTGTTCGGCAGCACGAAGTAGCCGTCGGCCAGGCCCTGCATCAGCGCCGAGGCGCCGAGGCGGTTGGCGCCGTGGTCGGAGAAGTTCGCCTCGCCGGTCACGAAGAGGCCCGGGATGTTGGACTGCAGGTCGTAGTCGACCCACAGGCCGCCCATGACGTAGTGCACGGCGGGGTAGATCCGCATCGGGACCTGGTAGGGGTTCTCACCCGTGATCCGCTCGTACATGTCGAAGAGGTTGTCGTACTTCTCGCGCACCGCGTCCTCGCCCAGGCGGGCGATCGCGTCGGCGAAGTCGAGGTAGACGCCGCGACGGAAGTCGCCGACCATCGGGCCCACGCCGCGACCCTCGTCGCACATGTTCTTGGCCTGGCGCGAGGCGATGTCGCGGGGCACCAGGTTGCCGAACGAGGGGTAGATCCGCTCCAGGTAGTAGTCGCGGTCCTCCTCGGGGATGTCGCGCGGGTCCTTGGTGCAGTCCTCCTTGTTCTTCGGCACCCAGATCCGGCCGTCGTTGCGCAGCGACTCCGACATCAGCGTCAGCTTCGACTGGTGGTCGCCGGAGACCGGGATGCACGTGGGGTGGATCTGCGTGTAGCAGGGGTTGGCCATGTAGGCGCCCTTGCGGTGCGCGCGCCACGACGCGGTGACGTTGGAGCCCATCGCGTTGGTGGAGAGGTAGAAGACGTTGCCGTAGCCGCCGGAGGCCAGCACGACCACGTCGGCCAGGTGGGTCTCGATCTCGCCGGTGACCAGGTCGCGGGCGATGATCCCGCGCGCCTTGCCGTCGACGACGATGACCTCGAGCATCTCGTGGCGGGTGTACTGGGTGACGGTGCCGGCCGCGACCTGGCGCTCCATGGCCTGGTAGGCGCCGATCAGCAGCTGCTGGCCGGTCTGCCCGCGGGCGTAGAAGGTGCGCGAGACCTGCACGCCGCCGAAGGAGCGGTTGTCGAGCAGGCCGCCGTAGTCGCGGGCGAAGGGAACGCCCTGGGCGACGCACTGGTCGATGATGTTGGCGCTGACCTCGGCCAGGCGGTAGACGTTCGACTCGCGCGAGCGGTAGTCGCCGCCCTTCACGGTGTCGTAGAAGAGGCGGTAGGTGGAGTCGCCGTCCTCCTTGTAGTTCTTGGCCGCGTTGATGCCGCCCTGGGCGGCGATCGAGTGCGCCCGGCGCGGGGAGTCCTGGTAGCAGAAGGACTTCACGTTGTAGCCGGCCTCGCCGAGGGTGGCCGCGGCGGCGCCGCCGGCCAGACCGGTGCCCACGATGATGATGTCGAGCTTGCGGCGGTTGGCCGGGTTGACCAGCCGGTTGTCCATCTTGCGGGTGGTCCAGCGGTCCTTGATCAGGCCGGTGGGCGCCTTCGCGTCGACGAGCTTCTCGGGCGCCGGCGTGTAGTAGCCGTGGGCGTCGTCGGAGCGCTGCTCGGGAGGGCCGTTGAGGACGGTCAGGCCGCTGACGTCTGCGGTGGATGCCATGAGTCGATCTCCCTTAGTCGATGACGCCGAAGAGCGTGAAGAGGGGCACCAGCGAGAAGCCGCCGGCGACCACGACCGCCAGCACCCAGCCGGCGGTGCGGGCGCGGGTGCGGGACGCGGCGGTGTTGGTCCAGCCGAGCGTCTGGGCGGCGCTGAAGGTGCCGTGGTGCAGGTGCAGGCCGAGGGCGGCCATCGCGGCGAGGTAGATCAGCGTCATCCACCACACGCCGAAGGTGTCGACCATCAGCTGGTAGGGGTTGTTGGTCTCCCCACCGGTCGGGTTGACCTTGACGATCGTGAAGTTCAGCAGGTGCCAGACCAGGAAGAGCAGCAGCGTCAGCCCGCCCCAGCGCATGGTGCGCGAGGAGAGGGAGGAGTTGCGGCGCTTGCTCACCTCGTACTTGACCGGCCGGGCCGCCTGGGCGCGCTTCCACAGCACGACCGCGGCGTAGACGTGCACCACGAGCGCGATGATCAGCGCCGCGCGGAACACCCACAGGAAGCCGGAGTAGGGGAGCATCGGCTCGCCCAGCTCGCGCAGGTGCTCGGCGTACTCGTTGAAGGCGCTCTCTCCCGAGAACGCCTTCAGGTTGCCGTACATGTGCGCGAGCACGTAGAGGATGAACAGCGCTCCGCTGCCAGCCATCATGATCTTCAGGGTGATCGTCGAGCGCGAAGCGCGCGCTCCTCTGACGAGAGTCGAGGTTGCCACGGCGGTCACGTTACCTCTCGGCGCACGGACGTTCGGTCGCCGGGAGTGTGACAAATGCCCCTTCGGGGCTTGCGTACTGCTGGGTGAGGGTACCCTAACCCGCTGCCCTGGCCCCGGCCCCGGGGCGGAGCAGCGTCTCGAGCTCGTCGACGGCGACCGCCCAGGTGCGCTGCGTGGCCAGCTCCCGGGCGCGTGCGCCGAGCAGGGAGCGGTGCGGGTCGGCGGCCACGGCCGCCACCGCGCGGGCCAGGGCGTGGGCGTCGCCGGGCTCGTGCAGCGCGCCCGTCTCGAGGTGGCGCACCACCTCGAGGGCACCTCCGGCGCGCGGCGCCACGACCGGCACCCCGCTGGCGGCGGCCTCGCGCAGCACGTGCGCGCAGGTCTGCGCCTCGCCGGGGTGGACCACCAGGTCGGTGCTGGCCAGCGCCACCGCGAGGTCGCCGGTGGCCAGGGTGCCGGTGAGCTTGGCGCCGGGCAGCCGGCTGCGCAGCCACTCGCGCTGCGGGCCCTCGCCGATGACGACCGGCCGGATGCCGGGCACCTGCGCCAGCGCCGCGAGCCGTCGTACGCCGTGACGCTTGTGCAGGCTGCCCACGAACGCCACCACGACCAGCGGGCCGTCCTTCGACGACGCCCGCGACCAGTGCCGGTGCAGCCACTCGTCGCGCAGGGCCGGGGTGAAGGCGTCGGTGTCGACGCCGGGCAGCCAGGTGGTCGTGCGCACCCCCAACGACTCCAGCCGCGCCGACATCCACGACGCGGTCACCACCACCGTGTCGGCGCGGTCGGCGACCCGGGTGCGCCAGTAGTCCCAGGCCAGGTCGGGCACCGGCTGCTGCTGCAGGACCACGGTGCGCACCCCCGCGGCACGGGCGTGCTTGAGCGCCTTGCGGCCCAGGCCACCGGGGGTGGTGGCGGGGCTGGTGGCGACCACGACGTCGGGACCGAAGCCGTCGACGGCGGCGCGCACCTGGGCGCCGGGCTGCGCCAGCGGGCTGATCCGCACCACCGCGCTGCCCCGGTAGCAGCGCAGCCCCGGCGCGGGCGCCACGAACCGGACCTCGTGGCCGCGGTCGATCAACCGGTCGGCCAGCGCCTTGACGGTCGTGGTGGTCGCGTCGCTCGCCGGGAAGAAGGTCTCGGTCACCAGCAGGATCCGCACGCCGCCACCCTCCACCCCCCGCCGGGCCCCCCGGCCACACCGCGGTGACGACCAGACGAACGCCACGTGACCGGCGGCGTCCGAGTGGTCACGAACGACAGGGGAGCCCAGCTCGGAACCGTCGTTCGTGACCACTGCGTCAGCTGAGGTCGGGTCGCCAGGTCTTGACCAGCGCTCGAGTGCCCGCCGCGCTGAAGAGGGAGCACTTCAACAGGTCGTGCCAGGCCCGGATCCGCTCGGGGTCGTGCTGACGTCCGAGCGCCTCGTCCGCCGCGCGCAGGATGCTGACGGCGCGGTGCAGGACGTCGCCCGACGTGTAGCCGTTGCGCCGCCAGCCCACGTCACCCAGCCTTCGCTCGCGGCGTCGGTCGTCGGCGTACTGCCCCGCCTCGAGGTGGACGCCGCCGTCGTACTCCTGCAGGCTGCGGCTGCCCACCACCCAGAGGTCGCCGCGGGCGACGAACCCGCCGTGCTCGTCCCGCACCTCGTGCTGGCTGACCACAGGGACCTCGCACACGACGTGCAGGACTCGCAGCAAGCTCTCCCACGCTGACTCCGACGCCGGGTCTGCGAGATCGAGGGCCCGCAGGAGGCGGGGGGAGCCACGCCGGCGCCGGGCTGCGGCGAGGATCTCCTCCCTGGTCGTGCCGGCTCGCAGCGCCGCGTCGAGAAGGACCACGAGATCGAGCACGCCGAGGTCCCGGGCGCAGGACGCCAGCGTCTCAGCGGGCGACGTCACCCGGAGAGCGTCGATGGTGACCGAGGTCGGAGGTGCCGGGTGGCGGGTCACCACCAGCTCCGGGCGCCGAACGCGGGGGGCGGACCGTGGCATGGCGACGAAGACCGGGAACTCGTCCGGAAGGGGAGGCAACCACCAGCCGTGGACCTGCGCGGCACTGAGGTGGCTGAAGACGGCCGACGACGGGAGGACCTGCTGCCAGGCGTGCAGGTCGGCGTACGGCGCCGTGCTCGCGACGCGACGGTGCACCCCGTGGCCCACCCGCTGCCACTCCTTGGACCGCGTCCTGCCCAAGCGCACCTCGACCACCTCGTCCATGCCCTGACGCTGCCCGGCAACGACGACGGGCGCCTTCCCGGGTCCTGTCGCTGGGGATCGACCGGTCGCGCCGCGAGTACGTGGAGAAATGGTGGCTCACCGGGTGGTGGGGGCACGCTGGTGTAGCCGAGTGGTCACAGACGACAAGGGCAGGTGCCCCTGGGTGTGACCACTGCGAGGCCAGCTGCCTCTCGCGCAACCACTCGGTGGACTGCCGGCGCGGAAAACATCACACTCTGTGGCCGACGCCACGCCGGGCTCCTAGGGTTCGGCTCATGACCTCACCCGAAGGTGCCGTGGAGGGCGGACTCGACGAGCCCACCGGCCTGGAGCCGGAGCAGGGCTCGCTGGAGCTGCTCGGACCCGACGACGACTGGCGACCGGCCGACTGGGAGCAGGCGACGGCGGCGGTGCTGCGCAAGTCGCGCCGGATGCGCGAGGAGGACCCCGACTCGCTGGTCTGGGAGAAGCTGACGCGCACCACGCTCGACGACATCCCCGTCACCCCGCTGGGCACCGCCTCGCTGCTCGACGACCTGCTCACCGCCGGGCGGCCCGCCCGCGCCGGCGACTGGGACGTGCGCGCCCACCTGGCCGCCGGACCGGAGAAGGCCGGCAACGAGGCGCTGCTGGTCGACCTCGAGGGCGGGGTCACCTCGGTGTGGGTCGAGGCCGACGCCGGCACCGACCTGGGGGTGCTGCTCGACGGGGTGCTGGTCGACCTGGCCCCCGTCGTCCTCGACGCGCCGACGGCCCCGCTCGTGGTCGCCGAGGCGTTCCTGGCCCACGTCGGCGACACCGACCTGCCCGCCGGCACCAACCTCGGGGTCGGCGCCACCGCCCCGGCCGACGACCTGGTCGCCGTGGCCCGTCTCGCCGCCGAGCGCGGCGTGCTCGGCGTGGTCGTCGACGGCACCGCCGTGCACGACCGCGGCGCCTCCGACGCCCAGGAGCTCGGCTGGTCGATGGCCGCCGCGGCCCGGGTGCTGCGGGTGCTCACCGAGGCCGGCATGGGCGTCGACGACGCAGCCGGCCTCGTCGAGCTGCGCTACGCCGTCACCGACGAGCAGTTCGCCTCGATCGCCAAGCTGCGCGCCGCCCGCCGGCTCTGGGCCCGGGTGCTCGAGCTCAGCGGAGCCACGAGCAGCGCCGCGCAGCGGGTGCACGCGGTCACCAGCCGGCCGATGATGAGCCGCTACGACCCCTGGGTCAACATGCTGCGCACCACCGTGGCCGCCTTCGCCGCGGGCGTGGGCGGCGCCGACGCCGTCACCGTGCTGCCCTTCGACGCGCCCCTCGGGCGCCCCGACGCCTTCGGGCGCCGGATCGCTCGCAACACCTCGCACCTGCTCGTCGACGAGGCGCACGTCGCCCACGTGGCCGACCCCGCCGGCGGCTCGTACGCCGTCGAGAAGCTCACCGACGACCTGGCCGTCGCCGGGTGGGAGGTGCTGGGCCGGCTCGACACCCCCGAGGGCCCCGACGAGCAGGCGCTCGAGGAGATGGTCGCGCGCACCGTCGAGCGGCGCGACCAGCAGGTCGCCACCCGCGAGCGCCCGCTGACCGGCCTCACCGAGTTCCCGAACCTGGCCGAGGAGCTGCCCGAGCGCGAGCCGTACGACGGCTGGGCCGGGGTCCGCTCCTACGGCGCGGCGTTCGAGGCGCTGCGCGACGAGCCGCCGGCCGCCCGCGTGCTGCTGGCCACCCTGGGCCCGGTCGCCGCGCACACCGCGCGCGCCACCTTCGCCACCAACCTGCTGGCCGCCGGCGGCGTGGCCGTCGACGTGGCCGGCCCCACCGAGGGTCCCGACGACCTCGTGGCCGCCCACGACGGCCACACCGTGGTCTGCCTGGCCGGTGCCGACGCGGCGTACGACGAGTGGGGCCAGGCCGCGGCCGAGGCGCTGCGCGCCGCGGGCGCCACCCGCGTCGTCGTCGCCGGCAAGCCCCGCGAGTGGGCCGACGACTCCTGCGCGACGGGCGTCGACGCCCTTGCCTTCCTGACCCGCACCCGAGAGGCGCTGGCATGAGCATCCCGAAGTCCTTCAGCGGCCTGCCCCTGGTCGGCGACGGCCCGGCGCCGTCGACCGGCACCCCGGCCCACGACCTGTGGACCGCGCCCGAGGGCATCCAGATCAAGACGTCCTACGGCCCCGAGGACCTCGACGGCCTCGACGCGCTCGACACGCTGCCGGGCCTGAGCCCGTTCCTGCGTGGGCCCTACCCGACGATGTACACCACCCAGCCGTGGACCGTCCGGCAGTACGCCGGCTTCTCCACCGCCGAGGAGTCCAACGCGTTCTACCGGCGCAACCTGGCCGCGGGCCAGAAGGGCCTCTCGGTCGCCTTCGACCTGGCCACGCACCGCGGCTACGACTCCGACCACCCGCGGGTGCGCGGCGACGTCGGCATGGCCGGCGTGGCGATCGACTCGATCTACGACGCGCGCACCCTCTTCGACGGCATCCCGCTGGACAAGATGTCGGTGTCGATGACCATGAACGGCGCGGTGCTGCCGGTGCTGGCGCTCTACATCGCCGCCGCCGAGGAGCAGGGGGTGGCGCCGGAGCAGCTCGCGGGGACCATCCAGAACGACATCCTCAAGGAGTTCATGGTCCGCAACACCTACATCTACCCGCCGGCGCCGTCGATGCGGATCATCTCCGACATCTTCAGCTACACCTCGGCGAAGATGCCGCGCTTCAACTCGATCTCGATCTCCGGCTACCACATCCAGGAGGCCGGGGCGACCAACGACCTCGAGCTGGCCTACACGCTGGCCGACGGCGTGGAGTACATCCGCGCCGGCCTGGAGACCGGGATGAGCATCGACCAGTTCGCCCCGCGCCTGTCGTTCTTCTGGGCGATCGGGATGAACTTCTACATGGAGGTCGCCAAGATGCGCGCGGCCCGGGCGCTGTGGGCGCGGCTGGTGCGCCAGTTCGACCCGCAGAACCCCAAGTCGCTCTCGCTGCGCACCCACTCGCAGACCTCCGGCTGGAGCCTGACCGCGCAGGACGTCTTCAACAACGTCCAGCGCACCTGCATCGAGGCGATGGCCTCCACCCAGGGCCACACCCAGTCGCTGCACACCAACGCCCTCGACGAGGCGATCGCGCTGCCGACCGACTTCTCGGCCCGCATCGCCCGCAACACCCAGCTGCTGCTGCAGCAGGAGAGCGGCACCACCGGCACGATCGACCCGTGGGCCGGCTCGTACTACGTCGAGCGGCTGACCCACGACCTGGCCGAGCGGGCCTGGGCGCACATCCAGGAGGCGGAGAAGGCCGGCGGCATGGCCAAGGCCATCGAGCAGGGCATCCCCAAGATGCGCATCGAGGAGGCGGCCGCCCGCACCCAGGCGCGCCTCGACTCGGGCGCGCAGAAGCTCATCGGCGTCAACACCTACCGCCTGGCCGCCGAGGACAAGCTCGACGTGCTGCGCGTCGACAACGACGACGTCTACCGCCAGCAGGTCGCCAAGCTCGAGCGGCTGCGCGCGGAGCGCAACGACGACGACGTCCGCTCGGCCCTCGAGGCGCTGACCCGCTCGGCCGAGCAGGGCCCGCGCCAGGGCTCGCTCGAGGGCAACCTGCTCGCGCTGGCCGTCGACGCCGCCCGCGCCAAGGCGACCGTCGGCGAGATCTCCGACGCCCTCGAGAAGGTCTACGGCCGCCACCAGGCCGTGATCCGTACGATCAGCGGCGTGTTCCGCGACGAGTCCGCCAACGCCGGCGAGGGCGGTAGCCTGGTCACCCAGGTGCTCCAGGCCACCGAGGAGTTCGAGGAGGCCGAGGGTCGGCGCCCGCGCATCCTGGTCGCCAAGATGGGCCAGGACGGCCACGACCGCGGCCAGAAGGTGATCGTCTCCGCCTTCGCCGACATGGGCTTCGACGTCGACGTGGGGCCGCTGTTCTCCACGCCCGAGGAGGTCGCCCAGCAGGCCGTCGACGCCGACGTGCACATCGTCGGCGTCAGCTCGCTGGCCGCCGGCCACCTCGCGCTGCTGCCGGCGCTGCGCGAGGCGCTGGCCGAGCAGGGCCGCCCCGACATCATGGTCGTCATCGGCGGGGTGATCCCGCCCGACGACGTCCCGACGCTGCGCGAGATGGGGGCCGCCGAGGTGTTCCTGCCCGGCACCGTCATCGCCGAGTCGGCGCTGTCGCTGCTGGCCAAGCTCCGCGACGCGCTCGGCCACTGAGGAGCGGCGTGGCAGAGGACCGCGTCGCGGCGCTCGTCGCCGGCATCCGCGAGGGGCGCCGGGCGGCGGTGTCGCAGGCCATCACCCTGGTGGAGTCCTCGCGCCCGCAGCACCGGCTGCAGGCGCGCGAGCTGCTCACCGCCCTGGCCGAGGAGTCGGGGGGCGGCGACGTGGTGCGGGTGGGGATCTCGGGCGTGCCCGGGGTCGGCAAGTCCACCTTCATCGAGGCGCTCGGCACCCGGCTCACCGCGGCCGGGCACCGAGTGGGCGTGCTGGCCGTCGACCCCTCCAGCGTGCGCACCGGTGGCTCGGTGCTGGGCGACAAGACCCGGATGGGCCGCCTGGCCACCGACCCCGACGCGTTCATCCGTCCCTCGCCCTCGGCCGGCACCCTGGGCGGCGTCGCCCGTGCCACCGTGCAGGCGATGGCGGTGCTCGAGGCCGCCGGCTACGACGTCGTGCTCGTCGAGACCGTCGGCGTCGGCCAGTCCGAGGTCACCGTGGCCGGCATGGTCGACACCTTCCTGTTCCTCACCCTGGCCCGCACCGGCGACCAGCTGCAGGGCATCAAGAAGGGCATCCTCGAGATCGCCGACGTGATCGCGGTCAACAAGGCCGACGGCGACCGCGCCCAGGAGGCGCGCGCCGCGGCCCGCGACCTGGCCGGCGCGCTGCGGATGGTGCGCGGCAAGGGGGAGTGGGCCCCGCCGGTGGTGACCTGCTCGGCGCTGGAGGACGTCGGCGTCGACGACCTGTGGGAGCGGGTGCTGGCCCACCGCGACCACCTCGGCGACGAGGGCCTGCTCGCCAAGCGCGCCGAGCAGCAGCTCGACTTCACCTGGGCGATGGTGCGCGACGAGCTCGACCAGCGACTGCGCCTCTCGCCGGGGGTGCGCGGGGTGCGCGACGAGGTCCGGGCCGCGGTGCTCGCCGGCGAGCTGCCCGCCACGGTCGCGGCCGACCGGCTGCTCGCGGCGTACGACGCCGACCCGAGGTAGCGCAACCCCGGTTCACCACTACTGGGCATGCCCAGGCGCCCGCCGAGGTCCACCATCGAGTCGACCTTGAGCGTGGAGGGCCCCCCTCCACCCGACAGTGGAGGAACCCCATGCACCGTCTCGTCTCGGCCCTCGTGCTCGTCCCGGCGCTCGGCGCGCTGGCCACCGGCCCCCTGCTCGTCCCCGCCGCGACCGCGGCCGCTGACGGCCAGGCTCAGGGGGGTCGTCCACGTCTCCCAGAACTTCGCCGGGCTGCTGACCCGTCAGTCGCCGGGCGGCAAGCAGCGGGTGATCGCCTCGGCCGCCCGCGGCGGCGAGGTCGGGGCCGTCTCGGTGCGCCGCGGCGTCGTGACGTACGCCGTCTCGCGCGGAGAGAACGAGGTCGGCAAGGTCCGCCAGGTCCGGCGCGACGGCACCGACCGCGGGCTCGCCGACCTCGGCAGGCACGAGCGCCGCCACAACCCCGACGGGGCGACGACCTACGGCTTCGAGGGCCTGGGCGAGAAGTGCGAGTCCCGGCTGCCCGACGACCTGCTCCCGGCGACGTACGACGGCCGCGTCGAGACCCACCCCTTCGCGACGACCAGCGTGGGCGAGACGGTGTACGTCGCCGACGCGGGCGCCAACGCCGTGCTGGCGATCGACGGTGACGGCGACGTCTCCACCGTGGCGGTCGTGCCCCCGGCGGTGGCGAAGGTGACCAAGAAGGTCGCCCGCGCCACGGGCCTGCCGGGCTGCACGGTCGGCTCGCGCTACCGCTTCGAGTCGGTGCCCACCGACGTGGAGGTCGGCCCCGGCGGCCAGCTCTACGTGACCTCGCTGCCCGGTGGCCCCGAGGACGGCAGCGTCGGGCGCCTGGGCTCGGTGCACCGCGTCGACCCCGCCACCGGCACGACCACCCGGGTCGTGCGCGGCCTGCTGAGCGCGACCGGGCTGGCCGTGGCCGACGACGGCGACCTCTACGTCGCCGAGCTCTTCGGCGGTCGCATCGTGCGGGTCCCGGCCGGCACGGCGAGACCGACCACGCTGCGCCGCGTGAGCATGCCCGGTGACCTCGAGATCGCCGGCGGCCGGCTGTGGGCGACCACCGACGTGCTGGTCGGCACCGCTCCCGGGCAGCGCCCCGGTGGCACGGTGCGCAGCTTCCCGCTGCCCTAGCGGCGGGCCAGCGGCGGGCCAGCAGCGGGGCGGTCGGGCGCGGCGCACTAACCTGGGCCCGATGTCCAGCGACGCACGCCCCGACGCCCGGCTCCGCGACCTCGTCCGCGACGAGGTGGAGTCGGGTGCCGAGGCGCTCTCGCTGCTGCGCCGCGACCTGCACGCCCACCCCGAGCTGTCGTGGCAGGAGACCCGCACCACCGCGGTGGTCGCCGAGCGGCTCGAGGCCCTGGGCTGGCGCATCGAGCGGCTGGCCGGCTCGGGCCTGGTCGCCGACCTGGGGGAGCCGGGCGCGCGCCCGGTCGTGGGGCTGCGCGCCGACATCGACGCGCTGCCGGTGCAGGAGACCACCGGCGACCCGTGGAGCAGCACCGTGCCCGGTGTGGCCCACGCCTGCGGCCACGACGTGCACACCACGGCCCTGGTCGGCGCCGCGGGCGCGATCGCGCGCGCCCACGCGGAGGGGTTGCTGACCGGGCGGGTGCGGCTGTTCTTCCAGCCGGCCGAGGAGGTGATGCCCGGGGGCGCCCTGCGCCTGATCGGGCTCGGCCTGCTCGACGGGGTCGACCGCGTCTTCGCGCTGCACTGCGACCCCGGCGTCGACGTGGGCCAGGTGGGCCTGCGCCTGGGCCCGATGACCAGCGCGGCCGACCAGGTCGACGTGCGCTTCGAGGGCGCGGGCGGGCACACCTCGCGGCCCCACCTGACCGCCGACCTGACCTTCGCGCTGGCCAAGGTCACCACCGAGCTGCCCGCGATCCTCTCGCGCCGCTTCGACCCCCGCTCCGGCGTCTCGGTCGTGTGGGGCCGCATCGAGGCCGGCAGCGCCCCCAACGTGATCCCCGAGCGGGGCCTGCTGTCGGGCACGGTGCGCATCCTCGACGCCGCTGCCTGGGCCGACGCCGAGAAGATGGTGCGCGAGATGGTGCACGAGATCGTGCGCCCCTACGGCGTCACCGCCCACGTCGACTACGTGCGCGGGGTCCCGCCGGTGGTCAACGAGGCGGTCTCCCACAAGTTGCTCGGCGACGCCGTGGCCTCCGTGCTCGGCCCCGACGGCCGGGTCCTGGCCCCGCAGAGCCTCGGGGGCGAGGACTTCGGCTGGTACGTCGACGAGGTGCCCGGCGCGATGATGCGCCTGGGCACCCGCACGCCCGGGGGTGCGACGTACGACCTGCACCAGGGTGACCTGCGCGTCGACGAGCGCGCCATCACCATCGGCGCGCGGCTGCTCGCCGAGGTGGCGCTGCGCGCGCAGACGGTGGGCAAGCGCGGTTCTCGACAAGGCTGAGGCGTCGGTCTTGGCGGAGGTTGGCGTGGCTGCGGGGTCCTTGGTCACCGCCAGGTAACAACAGGGACAAGAACGGCCGTTCGCCACCCCCGCGCGGGTGCGTGCGTCCTAGGGTGACCCGATGTGCCCCCTGGCGTGAGGGGGCGGCGTGATCAACCCTTCAGGAGGATGCCGTGAAGAAGACGGCCCGTTTTGCCGCGGTGGCGATGGTTGCCGCACTTGCCCTGTCCGCGTGCGGTTCCGACGACACCGAGTCGTCGACCGGCACCGACGGCGGCGACGCCCCCAGCAGCGACGTCAAGGTCGGCATGGCCTACGACGTCGGTGGTCGTGGCGACCAGTCCTTCAACGACTCCGCCGCCGCCGGTCTCGACCAGGCGATGGAGGAGTTCGGCATGGAGTCGCAGGAGTCCGAGGCCGAGGACGGCGAGGCCGAGGCGGCCCGCGAGGAGCGCCTGCGCACCTTCGCCGACGCCGGCTACGACCCGATCATCGCCGTGGGCTTCGCCTACGGTCCCTCGGTGGGCAAGGTGTCCGAGGAGTACCCCGACGTGCACTTCGCCATCATCGACGACTCCAGCGTCGAGGCCGACAACGTCGCCAGCCTGGTCTTCGCCGAGGAGCAGGGCTCCTTCCTCGTCGGTGCCGCCGCCGCCCTCGAGAGCGAGACCGACCAGGTCGGCTTCATCGGTGGCGTCGAGACCCCGCTCATCCAGAAGTTCGAGGCCGGCTACGTGGCCGGTGCCGAGGCCGTCAACCCCGACATCCAGGTCGACGTCACCTACCTGACCCAGGCCCCCGACTTCTCGGGCTTCGCCGACCCGGCCAAGGGCAAGACCGCCGCCCAGGGCATGTTCGACAACGGTGCCGACGTGGTCTACCACGCCGCCGGTGGTTCCGGCGGCGGTGTCTTCGAGGCCGCGTCGCAGTCCGACAACTGGGCCATCGGCGTCGACTCCGACCAGTACGAGACCGCTGACTCCTCGGTGCAGGACGCGATCCTGACCTCGATGCTCAAGAACGTGAACGTCGCTGTCTTCGAGTACCTCTCCGAGGTCAACGACGGCACCTTCCCGGCCGGCATCACCACCTACGACCTCGCGGTCGACGGTGTGGGCTACTCCACCAGCGGTGGCTTCGTGGACGAGTACACCGACCAGCTCGACGAGTTCAAGCAGCAGATCATCGACGGCGAGATCACGGTCTCCACGACCCCGTGACCTGCGCCTGACCCGTTCGGACGACGACGGGGTCACGGGCCCGCCTACCGCGGGCCTGTGGCCCCGTCGTCGCGCGGCGGCTAGCGTCACCCCGAGCCCGACCATCCCGAAAGGGGACCGCGTGTCCGAGACCGCACCCGCCCCGGCGTCCTCCGCGCCTGCCGTCCGCCTGCGCGGCATCGGCAAGCGCTTCCCGGGCGTGATCGCCAACGACGACATCAACATCGACGTTGAGCCGGGCACCATCCACGCCGTCGTCGGCGAGAACGGCGCCGGCAAGTCGACGCTGATGAAGATCCTGTACGGCGTGCAGGCGCCGGACTCGGGGACCATCGAGATCAACGGCCGCCCGGTGTCCCTGGGCTCGCCCGCCGACGCCATCGGGCACGGCGTCGGGATGGTCTTCCAGCACTTCATGCTGGCCGACAACTTCACCGTGCTCGAGAACGTCGTGCTGGGCGCCGAGAAGCTGCACGGCATCGGTGCTGCGGCCAGGGCCGAGATCATGCGCATCTCCGACGCCTACGGCCTCGACATCGAGCCCGACCGCCTCGTCGAGGACCTCGGCGTCGGCGCTCGCCAGCGCGTGGAGATCCTCAAGGTCCTCTACCGGGGCGCGCGCATCATCATCCTCGACGAGCCGACGGCGGTGCTGGTGCCGCAGGAGGTCGACGAGCTGTTCGACAACCTGCGCGAGCTCAAGGCCGAGGGGCTGGCCGTCATCTTCATCTCCCACAAGCTCGACGAGGTGCTGGCGGTCGCCGACACCATCACCGTCGTGCGCCGTGGCACCACGGTCGCCACCGTGTCCCCCGACGAGGTCGACTCGCGCCAGCTCGCCGAGCTGATGGTCGGCTCCGAGCTGCCGAGCCCCTCGACGGAGTCCTCGACGGTCACCGACACCGTCACCCTCTCCGTGCGCGGGCTGCGGCTGCGTGGCGAGGGCCGCCCGCTCCTCGACGACGTGGGCTTCGAGATCCACGCGGGCGAGGTGCTGGGGATCGCCGGTGTCGAGGGCAACGGCCAGGCCGAGCTGGTCGAGGCCATCATGGGCATGCGCCCGGCCGCCACCGGCGCCGTCGAGCTCGCCGGCCGCGACCTGACCAAGACCTCCACCCGCCAGCGGCGCGAGGCCGGCATCGGCTACGTGCCCGAGGACCGGCACCGCCACGGGCTGCTGCTCGACTCCCCGCTGTGGGAGAACCGGGTGCTGGGCCACCAGTCGCGCGAGCCCGTGGTGCGCCGCGGCCTCATCGACCGGCGCGCCGCGCGTGCGGACACCCAGCGCATCATCGAGCAGTACGACGTGCGCACGCCCGGCACCGACGTGCTCGCGGGAGCGCTGTCCGGCGGCAACCAGCAGAAGCTGATCGTGGGCCGCGAGATGAGCGGCGACCCGATCCTGCTCATCGCCGCCCACCCCACCCGTGGTGTCGACGTCGGCGCCCAGGCCGGCATCTGGGACCACATCCGCGACGCGCGCCGCGCCGGGCTCGCGGTGCTGCTGATCTCCGCCGACCTCGACGAGCTGATCGGCCTCTCCGACCGCATCGAGGTCATCCTCCGGGGCCGCCTCGTCGGCTCCTTCGACCCCAGCCAGGTCACTCCCGAGCAGCTCGGCTCGGCGATGACCGGCGCAGGAGGTGCCGCATGAGCGGCCTGTCGCCCCGTCTGACCCGGCTGCTCCTGGGGCTCAGCGCCCCGGTGCTGGCCCTCCTGGCGGCGTTCGCCATCACCAGCCTGGTGCTCATCGTGGCCGGCGACCCGGTGGGCGGGGTCTGGGGCGAGATCCTCACCCTCCCCGAGACGCGCAACCTGGCCAACATCCTCAACAACGCCACGGTGCTCTACCTCTCCGGGCTCGCGGTGGCGGTCGGCTTCCGGATGAACCTGTTCAACATCGGTGTCGACGGCCAGTACCGCGTGGCCGCCTTCGTGGCGGCCGTCGTGGCCGGCGAGGGCTGGCTGCCGGGCGCGGCCAACATCGTGCTGGCGATCGCCGCGGCGATGCTGGCCGGCGCCGCGTGGGCGGGCATCGCCGGCGTGCTGCGCGCCAGCCGTGGCGTCAGCGAGGTGATCGCCACGATCATGCTGAACTTCATCGCCACCGGCCTGGTCGCCTTCTTCCTGCGCAAGGTCGCGGTGCGCGAGGCCGGCAGCAACACGATCGGCACCAAGGAGATCCCCGAGGGCAGCCGCATCCCCGGCTTCGAGATCGGCGACGGCTCGACCACCGAGGTCTACGGCTTCATCTTCATCGCCGCGCTGGCCGGCTTCGCCTACTGGTTCGTGCTCAACCGCACCCGCTTCGGCTTCGAGCTGCGCGCCACCGGCGCGTCGACGACCGCCGCGGTGGCCAGCGGCATCAACGTCAAGCGGATGACCATCACCGCGATGCTCATCTCCGGTGGGCTGGCCGGCCTGGTCGGGCTGCCGATCCTCTTCGGCGACGCCTACGCCTACGGCTCGACCTTCCAGAGCGGCCTGGGCTTCGCGGGCATCGCGATCGCGCTGCTGGGCCGCAACAACCCGATCGGCATCGCCGTCGGTGCGCTGCTCTTCGCGTTCCTCGACGAGCAGTCCAACGCCCTGCAGATCCTGGTCGGGGTCTCGCCCGACATCGTGGCCATCACCCAGGGCGTCATCGTGCTGACCGTGGTGATCTCCTACGAGGTGGTGCGCCGCTACGGCGTCCGTCTCGAGCAGCAGCGCGTCGCCGGCGCGCTCGAGCAGGAGCACCGTTCCGCCGCCGAGCAGGAGACCTCCGCATGAGCACCACCACGTCCCCTCGTCCGGGCACTCCCGCGAAGCCCACCAAGCGGCGCCTGCCGCGCTGGTGGTGGCTCGGCGCCATGCTCGGCGTGCTCTTCGTCGTCTCGGTGCTCGAGGTGGTCACCGGCGCCGACGACCTGGCCTCCTCCGGCACTGTGCGCGCCACCCTGATCGCCCTGGTGCCGATCATGCTGGCCGGTCTCGGCGGCCTGTGGTCGGAGCGCGCGGGCATCGTCAACATCGGCCTCGAGGGCATGATGATCCTGGGCACCTACGGCGCCGGCTTCTTCGGCTACCACTACGGCGCCTGGGCCGGCATCGCCGGCGCCCTGCTGATGGGCGCCCTCGGCGGCCTGGTGCACGCCATCGCCACCGTCGTCTTCGGCGTCGACCACATCATCTCGGGCGTGGCGATCAACATCATCGCGCTCGGTGCGGTGCAGTACCTGGCCTCCCTGACCTTCGCCGGGCTGCCGGGCGGCGGGTCGACGCAGTCGCCGAAGCTCGAGAACGTGCCATCGGTGACGATCGGGCCGCTCAGCGACGCGCTGGGCGACCTCGAGGGCCAGGACATCTTCTTCCTCTCCCAGCTGGCCGCGGTGCTGCGCGCCATGGTCACCAACCTCTCGCTCTTCGTGCTGCTGGCCTTCGCGCTGCTCCTGCTGACCTACGTCGTGCTGTGGCGCACCACCTTCGGCCTGCGGCTGCGCTCGGTGGGCGAGAGCCCCTCGGCCGCGGAGTCGCTCGGCGTCGCGGTGCTGCGCTACAAGTTCAGCGCCGTGCTGGTCTCGGGCGCGATGGCCGGCCTGGCCGGTGGCTTCCTGGCGATGGTCGCCTCCTCCAACTACCGCGACGGGCAGACCGGTGGTCGTGGCTACATCGGCCTGGCGGCGATGATCTTCGGCAACTGGCGCCCCACCGGCCTGCTGGCCGGCTCCGGGCTCTTCGGCTACACCGAGAGCGTCGGGCTGCGCCAGGGCGGCACCTCGGTGCACGCGCTGCTGCTCGGCGTCGGGGTGCTCGCGATGGGCCTGGCCGCCTACCAGCTCTACCGGCGCAACGTGACCCAGGCCAGCGTCATCCTGGGCATCGGTGCGCTGGTGATGGTCGTCTGGGCCTCCATCGACACCGTGCCGGGCGACTTCACCAGCATCACGCCCTACGTGATCACGCTGCTGGTCCTGGCCTTCGCCTCGCAACGACTACGGATGCCCGCCGCCGACGGACAGATCTACCGCAAGGGGAGCGCGGGCTAGTGGGCACGAGCGACGACTTCGACTGGGCGGCCCTGCAGGGGGCGGCGACCGAGGCCATGCGCCACGCCTACGCGCCGTACTCGCGCTACCGCGTCGGGGCGGCCGCGCGCGTCGACGACGGGCGGCTGGTCACCGGCTGCAACGTCGAGAACGCGGCGTACGGCGTCGCGCTGTGCGCCGAGTGCGGCCTGGTCAGCCAGCTGCACCTGACCGGCGGCGGCCGGCTGACGCACTTCGTGTGCGTCGACGGCGAGGGCGCGGTGATCATGCCGTGCGGGCGCTGCCGCCAGCTGCTGTGGGAGAACGGCGGGCCCGACCTCGAGCTGATGACCGTCTCCGGGCTCCGATCGATGAAGGAGGTCCTGCCCGATGCGTTCGGTCCCGACGACCTCGCTTGACCTGACCGACCCGGCCGTCGCCGCCGACCCCTACCCCTTCTTCGCCGAGGAGCGCGCGCAGCACCCCGTCGCCTGGCACGAGGGCACCGGACGCTGGCTGACCTTCGCGCACGCGAGCGTGGGTGCGGTCCAGCGCGACCGGCGACTGGGCCGGCTCTGGACAGACAAGGAGCCCGCCTCCTACCTCGAGCCGTTCAACCTGCTGCACCGCAACCAGATGATGGAGAACGAGCCGCCCGAGCACACCCGGCTGCGCCGCCCGGTGGCCTCGGCCTTCAGCCGCGGCCACGTGGAGCGGCTGCGCCCGCGGGTCCGCGAGATCGCCGCCGGCCTGCTCGCCGAGGTGGGCCACGACGACTTCGACGTGGTCGGCGCCTACGCCGAGCCGCTGCCGGTGCTGGTGATCGCCGAGCTGCTGGGCGTGCCCCGCAGCCACGTCGACGACCTGCGCGACTGGTCGCAGGCGATCGTGCGGATGTACGAGGTGGCGCCGTCGGCCGAGGTGGTCGACGACGCGGTGCAGGCCTCGGTCGACTTCGCCTCCCTGGTGCGCGACCTGGTCGCCGTACGCCGCCGCGTGCCGGCCGACGACCTGGTCACCGACCTCGCGGCCACCGACCTCAGCGACGACGAGGTGGTCGCGGCGGTCGTGCTCCTGCTCAACGCCGGTCACGAGGCCTCGGTGAACGTCTTCGGCAACGGGCTGGTCGCGATGCTGCGCCGCGGGCTGCGTCCCGGCGCCGACGTGGCGGCCTGCGTCGAGGAGATGCTGCGCTTCGACTCGGCCCTGCAGCTCTTCGAGCGCACCGCCACCGAGCCGGTCGAGATCGGCAGCGGCGCGCAGGCGGTGGTGGTCGAGCCCGGCCAGCGCATCGCCGCCCTGCTGGGCGCCGCCAACCGCGACCCGGCGGTCTTCGAGCAGCCCGACGAGTTCCGCGTCGACCGCGAGCGCAACCCGCACCTGGCCTTCGGGGTCGGCGTGCACTTCTGCCTCGGTGCGCCGCTGGCTCGCATGGAGCTCGCCGAGTCGCTGGCGGTGCTCTTCGAGCGTCTGCCGGGCCTGTCGCTGGCGGGAGAGCCCGAGAGCCGGGGCACCTTCGTGCTGCGCGGGTTCCGTAGGGTGCCCGTGGCAGCACGGTGAGGGAGAGGAACCCCATGAGCAAGCACGACGCGGTCGAGGTCATCCAGGCCAAGCGCGACGGCCACGGCCTGAGCGACAGCCAGATCGACTGGGTGGTCGACGCCTACACCCGCGGCGAGGTCGCCGACGAGCAGATGTCGGCGCTGGCCATGGCGATCCTGCTGCGCGGCATGGACCGTGGCGAGATCAGCCGGTGGACCCGCGCGATGATCGCCTCGGGCGAGCGCATGGACTTCTCGTCCCTCTCCCGGCCCACCGCCGACAAGCACTCGACCGGCGGCGTGGGCGACAAGATCACCCTGCCGCTGGCGCCGCTCGTCGCGGCCTGCGGCGTGGCGGTGCCCCAGCTCTCGGGGCGCGGCCTGGGCCACACCGGCGGCACCCTCGACAAGCTCGAGGCCATCCCCGGCTGGCAGGCCGACCTGTCCAACGCCGCGATGCTCGAGCAGCTCGAGGAGATCGGGGCCGTCATCTGCGCCGCCGGCTCCGAGCTGGCCCCGGCCGACAAGAAGCTCTACGCGCTGCGCGACGTCACCGGCACCGTCGAGGCGATCCCGCTGATCGCCTCCTCGATCATGAGCAAGAAGATCGCCGAGGGCACCGGCGCGCTGGTCCTCGACGTCAAGGTCGGCACCGGCGCGTTCATGAAGTCCCTCGAGGACGCCCGCGAGCTGGCCGAGACCATGGTGGCGCTGGGCAACGACGCCGGGGTCACCACCGTCGCGCTGCTCACCGACATGTCCACCCCGCTGGGCCTGACCGCCGGCAACGCGATCGAGGTCGCCGAGTCGGTCGACGTGCTCGCCGGCGGTGGCCCCGCCGACGTGGTCGAGCTGACCGTGGCCCTGGCCCGCGAGATGCTGACCGCCGCCGGCGTCACCGACGTCGACCCCGCCGACAAGCTCGCCGACGGCTCGGCGATGGACGCCTGGAAGGCGATGATCCGCGCCCAGGGCGGCGACCCCGACGCCGAGCTGCCCCGCGCCGAGGAGGAGCACGTCGTCGAGGCGCCCGCCAGCGGCGTGCTGACCCGTCTCGACGCGATGGCCGTGGGCATGGCCGCCTGGCGCCTGGGCGCCGGCCGCGCCCGCAAGGAGGACCCGGTGCAGGCCGGGGCCGGTGTCGTGTGGCACGCCCGCCCGGGCGACGAGGTCACCGCCGGCCAGCCGCTCTTCACGCTGCTCACCGACGAGCCCGCACGCTTCGAGCGCGCGCTGGCCTCGCTCGAGGACGGCTACGACATCAGCGACATCAGCGACGCGGGAAGTGACTTCACCCCCGACCCGCTGGTGATCGACCGCATCGGCTGAGCGGGCAAACCGTGGACGAGCAGCCGTGAACGAGAAGGGCGCCGTCGCCCTGGTGTTCGGCTCCTCGGCGGCCGTGCTGGTCGTCGAGCTGGTGGCGCTGCGGCTGCTGGCGCCGTACCTGGGGCTGACGCTCGAGACCAGCACCCTGGTCATCGGGCTGGCGCTCTCGGCGATCGCGCTCGGCTCCTGGGCCGGCGGCCGGGCCGCCGACCGGGTGCCGCCGCGGCGCACCCTGGGGCCGCTGCTCGGCATCTCCGGGGTGGTCGTGGCGCTGACGCCCCTGCTGGTGCGCGGGGGCGCCGAGACCGGGGCCGGCACCCTGGTCGTGCCGGCCGCGATCGTCACGATCGTGGTGCCCGGAGCGTTGCTCTCGGCGATCACGCCGATGGTCACCAAGCTGCAGCTCACCAGCCTCGAGGAGACCGGCACCGTGGTCGGCCGGCTCTCCGGCATCGCCACCGCCGGCTCGATCGCGGGCACCGTGGTCACCGGCTTCTTCCTGGTCTCGCTGGTGCCGGTCAGCGCCATCCTCGTCGCCCTGGGCGTCACCCTCGTGCTCTGCGGGGTGCTGGTCGACTGGCGGGTGCGCGGCTGGCGCACCGTGGCCGCGCCGGTGGCCCTGCTGGTGCTCGGTGGCCTGGGGGCGGCCGCCGCGCCCGGGGGGTGCGACGTCGAGACGACCTACCACTGCGCGGTGGTGCAGCAGGACCCCGAGCGCGACGGCGGGCTGGTGCTGGTCCTCGACGGCGTGCGGCACTCCTACGTCGACCCCGGCGACCCGACCCACCTCGAGTTCGCCTACGTGCGCGCGGCGGCGGCCGCGATCGACTCGGTGCGACCGGCCGGCGAGCCGCTGGAGGCCTACCACCTGGGCGGCGGCGGGCTGACCCTGCCGCGGTGGCTCGAGGCGACCCGCCCCGGCACCCGCAGCCTGGTCTCCGAGATCGACCAGGGCGTCGTCGACCTCGACGTCGAGCGGCTCGGGCTCGAGACCGGCCCCGACCTCGAGGTGCGCGTCGAGGACGGCCGGCTGGGGATCGAGCGCCTCGACGACGCGGCGTACGACGTGGTGGTGGGCGACGCCTTCGGCGGGCTGAGCGTGCCCTGGCACCTGACCACGCTGGAGGCGGTGCGCGAGGTGCGGCGCGTGCTGGTCGACGACGGGGCCTACGTGCAGAACCTCATCGACCGCGGCCCGCTGGCCTTCGCTCGCGCCGAGCTGGCCACGCTCGACGCGGTCTTCCAGCACGTCGCCCTCCTGGCCGACCCCGCCACCCTCGCCCGCGAGGACGGCGGCAACCTGGTCGCCCTGGCCTCGCCCGCACCGCTCGACCTCGAGCAGGTGCAGGTCGGCCTCGACGAGCGCGGCACCGGCTGGGGCCTGCTCACCGGCGCGGACCTGCGGGAGTGGGTCGACGGGGCCGAGGTGCTCACCGACGACCACGCGCCGGTCGACCAGCTGCTGACGCCGTACGGCTGAGATCGCCAGGCCTGACAGCATGGGGCCCATGACCTCCCGTGTGCTGCTCGCGACGTTCTGCCTGATGCCCGAGGGGGAGCCCGGCGGCTCGCTGCTCGTCGACGCCCTCGCCGAGCGCGGCGTCGAGGCCGCCTGGGCGACCTGGGACGACCCGGCGGTCGACTGGGCCGGCGCCGACCTGGTCGCGGTCCGGTCGACCTGGGACTACCAGCGCCGGCTGCCGGCGTGGCGCGACTGGGTACGCCGGGTGGAGGCCTCGACGGGCCTGCTCAACGGGGGTGAGGTGTTCGACTGGAACACCGACAAGGCCTACCTCGAGACCCTCGGCGAGCACGTGCCGGTGGTGCCCTCCGAGCTCGTCGACGACGAGGACCTGGTCGGGGGGCTGGGCCGCGCCCTGGGCCGCTGGGGGAGCGTGGTGGTCAAGCCGCGCATCGGCGCCGGCGGCGTGGGCGTCGTGGTCGTCGACTCGGTGGAGGACGACCGGCTGGTCGGGCTGACCCCGGGGCCGTGGCTGGCGCAGCCGCTCGTGGAGTCGGTGCGCACCCGCGGCGAGACCTCCGTGGTGGTGCTCGACGGGGTGGCGCACACGCAGGTCGACAAGGTCCCCGGCGCGGGGGAGGTGCGGGTGCACACCGAGCACGGCGGGCGCAGCACCCTGGTCGAGGTCGACCCCGAGGCGGAGCGGCTGGCGCTCGACGCCGTGCGCGCGGCCGAGGCGCTGCTCGAGCAGCGCCTCGACTACGCACGCGTCGACATGATGGAGCTCGACGGCCGGCTCGCGGTCAGCGAGCTCGAGCTCATCGAGCCCGGTCTCTACCTCGACCTGGCGCCCGGATCGGCCGGCCCCTTCGCCGACCTGGTGGTCGACCGGCTGGGCTGAAGATCAGTCGGTGAGCAGCAGCACGACCGACTCGGCGACGCAGGCCGGCTTGTCGGCGCCCTCGATCTCGACGGTGTAGCGCACGGTGGCCTGCTTGCCGGCCGGGATGTCGGTGACCTCGCCGAGGGTGACCGTGGCGCGGATCCGGCTGCCGACGAGCACCGGGTTGGGGAAGCGCACCTTGTTGACGCCGTAGTTGAGCTTGGCGCCGGGGGTGTCGAAGCTGAAGACCTTGCTGCCCAGCCACGGCACCAGCGACAGCGTCAGGTAGCCGTGGGCGATGGTGCCGCCGAAGGGGCCCTCCTTCGCGCGGTCCACGTCGACGTGGATCCACTGGTGGTCACCGGTGGCGTCGGCGAAGGTGTCGACCCGCTGCTGGTCGATCTCGACCCACTCGCTGGTGCCGAGCTCCTGGCCGGCGGCCTCGGAGACCTCGTCGAGGGAGGTGAACACGCGCATGGACTGCTCCTGTCTGGGGGGTGCCCGGTGGTGGGGTGCGAGGATGCCGCCATGAGCGGCACTGCCACCGAACCTATCGTCCCCACCCCCGACCAGGTCGCCCGCGCGCCCAAGGTCGTCCTGCACGACCACCTCGACGGCGGGCTGCGCCCGGCGACGATCCTCGAGCTGGCTCACGAGGTGGGCCACGAGCTGCCGGCGGGCACCGTCGAGTCGCTCGCGCGCTGGTTCGCGGAGTCGGCCGACTCGGGGTCGCTGGAGCGCTACCTCGAGACCTTCGCCCACACGGTCGCGGTGATGCAGACGGCGCCGGCGCTGACCCGGGTGGCCCGCGAGTTCGTCGAGGACCTGGTCGCCGACGGGGTCGTCTACGCCGAGGTGCGCTACGCCCCCGAGCAGCACGTCGAGGAGGGGCTGAGCCTCGACGAGGTGGTCGCGGCGGTGCAGCAGGGCATCGACGAGGCGGTCGTCGCCGCCGACGGCGCGATCGTGGTGCGCCAGCTGCTGACGGCGATGCGCCACCAGGCCCGGTCGATGGAGATCGCCGAGCTCGCGGTGGCCTGGCGCGACCGCGGCGTGGCCGGCTTCGACATCGCCGGCGCCGAAGCCGGCTACCCCCCGACCCGCCACCTCGACGCCTTCGAGTACCTCCAGCGCGAGAACGGGCACTTCACCATCCACGCCGGCGAGGCCTTCGGGCTGCCCTCGATCTGGCAGGCGCTGCAGTGGTGCGGGGCCGACCGGCTCGGGCACGGTGTGCGCATCGTCGACGACATCGAGGTCGCGGGCGACGGCAGCGTCAAGCTGGGCCGGCTGGCGGCGTACGTGCGCGACCGGCGGGTGCCGCTCGAGCTGTGCCCGGCCAGCAACGTGCAGACCGGGGCGGCGACCTCGATCGCCGAGCACCCGATCGGGCTGCTGACGCGGCTGCGCTTCCGGGTCACGGTCAACACCGACAACCGGCTGATGTCGGACACGTCGATGACCAAGGAGATGACCGCGCTCGTCGACGCGTTCGGCTACACCCTCGACGACCTGCGCTGGTTCACGATCAACGCGATGAAGTCGGCCTTCCTGCCCTTCGACGAGCGGCTGGCGATCATCGACGAGGTCATCAAGCCCGGGTACGCCGCCCTGGCCGCGGAGGGCGCATGAGCCTCGCGCTGAGCGTGGTGATGCTGGGCGCCGCGGTGCTGGCGCTGCTCGTCGGCGTGGTCCTGGCCGCCCGCGGCCTGCACCAGCGGCGCGAGGCGGCCGGCTTCGGCGAGCGCTCCGAGCCGACCACGGCCGAGGTGCTCGAGTCGCTGCCCAAGGACGTGGCGATGGCCGGCGAGCCGGTCACCATCTACTACCAGCAGCTGCGCTACCGCGCCGGTGAGCGCGACGTCGAGGCGCAGACCATGACCGGCGTCGAGCCGCCCGTGCCGCACGTGGGGGAGCAGGTCGAGGTCCGCTACGACCCCCGCCACCCCTCGCGGGTGGTGCTCGCCAGCGCCGACCCCACTGCCGGCGCCGGCGCCACCTCCCTCGCCCTGGCCCGCATCATGCTCGGCCTGGGCATGTCGCTGCCCGTCGCCTGGGTCGTCATCCTCGGCATCGCCCGCACGCTGTAGCGGCCGCCGCGTCGGGGGCGGCGTGCTGACGGCCGAGCAGTCACTTTTGCACCACCGACAGGTCAGTTCTGCACCATCGACCAGTCGCTTTCGCACCCTCGAGAAGGTCTCGAAAAAAGTTTCGATCCGCCTGTGGAAAACGGCTTCTGACCTGGTGCTTTGTCGGTGGGCCCTGAGATACTTCACTCATGGCCACCACCGCGACGCACCCCATCGGCGGCGCTGTCGCGCGGGTGCACGCCACCCTTGACGAGGTGGCCGGTACGCCGGCGTGGTCGATGAGCCAGGCCGCAACAGCAGAAGCGCTGGTCGAGATCGCTCGGGCCGAGGCCCGGTTGGTGGAGGTGCGCTCGCAGCTGTTGTCGCACGCCGAGACGGTGGCGGTGGCGGAGACGAATGCGTCGCCGTCGGTGGCGGTGTGGCACTCCAACGCGACGCGGTCGACGAAGCGGGAGTCGTTCCGCCAGGTCCGCCTGGCCGCGGGTCTGGATCGGTACGACCTGGTGCGGGAGGCACTGGGGCGTGGCGAGGTGGTCGCGGAGCAGGCGTCGGTGATCTGCACGGCGTTGGACGAGCTGCCTGACGACCTCGAGCCGTCGATCTTGGAGCAGGCGACCAAGGCGCTGGTGGCGTACGCGGAGGTCCACGACGCGAAAGCGCTGCGGGTGCTGGGGCGACGCATCCTGGAGGTGGTCGCACCCGAGGTCGCCGAGGCGTGGGAGGCCGAACAGCTCGACCGCGAGGAGCGCGAGGCGGAGAAGTCGGCGGTGTTCCGGATGCGCGAGGACGGCCACGGCCGGATCAAGGGGTCCTTCACGGTGCCGCTGCTGGCCGGGCAGATGCTGGAGCGGGCGCTACTGGCGTTCGCCGCCCCGAAGCACCAGATCGCGAATCGCGCCGCCGCCGATGAAGGCGAGCACGAGGGGCAGAGCGAGGCGCCGGTGCCGGTACGCCGCCCCAGCGCCCAGCGGTTGGGCGCCGCGTTCGTCGAGCTCGTCGAAAGGCTCGACCCCAAGGACCTGCCGAAGGCGGGCGGGGTGAACGCGACCGTCGTGGTGACGATGACCCTCGACTCGCTCAAGGACGGCCTGGCGGCCGCCACTCTCGACACCGGTGACCGGCTCAGCGCCGCCACCGCACGCCGCCTGGCGTGCGAGGCCGGCGTCGTCCCTGTCGTGCTGGGCGGCAAGAGCCAGCCGCTCGACGTAGGTCGCGCGAAGCGGTACTTCACCCCGGGCCAGCGGATCGCGATGGGTATCCGTGACGGCGGCTGCACCGCGAAGGGCTGTGATGCCCCACCGGCGATGTGCCACGGCCACCACGACGACCCCTGGTCGTGCCACGGCCACACCGACCTCGACCGGGGGCGGCTGTTGTGTCCCTACCACCATCGCCGCATTCACGATCCCGAGTACGAGGCCGACGTCGGCGCCGACAACCAGGTCACCTTCCACCGACGAACCTAGGCTCCTCCTGAGTGGCGGCGAGGCGACAGCTCTCGCGCCGCCGTGGTGCGAGAGTGCCGTCGTGCGTCTCTTGCGATCCGAGGTGGCCCGGTGGCTGCTGGTCAGCGTGGCGGTCCTCTGCCTCGGGGTGGGTGGCATGGTGCGCACGCCCGGCACCGCGCACGCCACCTGGGGCGAGGTCGCCGGCTTCGGGTTCACGATGGGTAGCGGCGAGTGCTACCTGACGGTCTCCTACTCCGTCGACGGCACCGCCTTCCGTCTCCGGACCCCCCAGCAGGAGCGATGGTGCGACTACAGCCTGGCGAGCCGGCCCCGCGGATTCGTCGGCACCGTCCCCCTCCCCGTCCTCGTCTACTACGACGCAGCCGATCCCGGGTCCGCGACGCTGACCCCCCGGGGTGCTGTCCCCGGCGCGACGGCGCTCGTCGGCCTGTCCGGCATCGCCGTCGTCGGTCTGCATCTGCTGCGTCGCCGGCGCCGGAGCGATCTTCCTCGCTCGGCCCCGGACCCTGCCGAGCACGCGGCTCCCGAGCACTGAGCGGGACGCCGTGGCGTCAGCCGGCGAGCCAGCGTGGGGTGACCACGAACCACGGCGTGCGCCAGCGACCGAACGGCAGCCGGCCGGTCTCGAACGCCTCCCGGGTCACGCGCATCGTCGCGCCGCGCGCGGGGTCCCACACCACCAGCTCCTCGCCGCCGGCGCCGACCACCAGCACCACGTGGCGCGGCAACAGTCGGGAGCCGACGTACAGCGGCAGCGGCACACCGTGGCGCGCCAGCACCAGCAGCGAGTCGAATGACCCGGCGCCGAGGCGCAGCAGCCGGGTGCACCACCGCCCGCCGGGCCGGCGCCCCAGCCGCCGCCCGACCGCCCACGGGGGAGTGCCCAGCAGTCGCGGCCACGGGGCCCCCACCCGGCCGGCGTCCCGCAGCCCGGTCACCTCGCGGTGCGTGCGTTGCACCTCGGCGGGCCAGAGGCCGGGGTCGGCGCGCAGCCGGGCGTCGTACGACGCGTCGGTGAGCATCGTCGCCACGACCAGGCAGGCGGCGCCGCAGGAGCGCTGGTCGGGCTGGCGGTGCGGCCAGCGCCCGCCAGCCACGGAGTCAGACACGGTCGGGGCGCAGCGCCGCGACCTGCGCGAGCGCCTCGGTCGGCGAGACCGGCTCGCAGCCCTTCGCCACCGCGTCGGCGACCACACCGCGCTGGGCCCGGGCCAGGGCCAGACCGCGGCGTACCAGCACCAGCGGCGGCTTGCGCCGCTCGCGCAGGTCGCGGGTCAGCCGCAGCCAGAACGTGCGCGCCGTGCTGCGCCTGATGCAGTACGCCGCTCCCAGCAGGCCGGCGACGCGCGCCGGCTCCACCACGTCGGGCGCGAAGATGCCCTCGGCCACGAAGAGCGGGGCCCCGCCCAGGTCGACCGGGCGCCACCCGGTGCGGCCGTTGCGCGCGATCTCGTAGATCGGCACCTCGGCGCGGCCGGTCTCGCAGAGCTCGCGCATGGTCGCCAGGGCGTCGGCCGGGAGCCACGAGTCGGGGTGGTCCCAGTCGACGATCCCGGCGTTGGGGCCCTCGGTGATGCGGGGCAGCGTCGGGTCGTCGCCGTCCTTGTAGAAGTCGTCGAGGCGCAGCACCGGCAGGCCGAGGCGTTCGGCGAGCCGGGACTTGCCCGACCCCGAGGGGCCGGCCAGGACGATGACCTGGGCGAGCAGGGCGCTCACACCCCCATGGGGTGCCAGACCGTCTTGGTCTCCAGGAACGCCGTCATCGGCTCGAGGCCGGGCTCGGCGCTCCAGTCGGGCTCGGCGGCGGGCGCGCGGCGCACCCGCTTGAGGTTGTCGGCGGCCGCGACCTCGAGGTCGGTGGCCAGGGCGGCGTCACCCGCGACCCCGGTCAGGTCGATGGCGTTGACGTCCATGTGGGCGGCCAGCCACGGCGCCACGGTGGCCGCCTTGCCGGTCAGGACGTTGACCACGCCGCCGGGCACGTCGCTGGTGGCGAGCACCTCGGCGAGGTTCACCGCGGGCAGCGGGCGCGAGTAGGAGGAGACCAGCACGGCGGTGTTGCCGCTGACGATCACCGGCGCCAGCACCGAGACCAGGCCCAGCAGCGAGGAGCGCTCGGGGGCGAGCACCGCCACGACACCGGTCGGCTCGGGGGTGGAGAGGTTGAAGAACGGCCCGGCGACGGGGTTGGCGTTGCCGACCACCTGGGCGAGCTTGTCGGCCCACCCGGCGTACCAGACCCAGCGGTCGACGGCCTCGTCGACGACCCGCTCGGCCTTGCTGCCCGAGAGGCCCTCGGACTGCTGGACGGCCTGCACGAACTGCGGGCGGCGGTCCTCCATCACCTCGGCGACGCGGTAGAGGATCTGCGCCCGGTTGTAGGCGGTGCGCCCGGCCCAGCCGGCCTGGGCCTTGCGGGCGGCGCCCACGGCGTCGCGGGCGTCCTTGCGCGAGGCGAGGGCGGCGTTGGCCACGAAGGCCCCCTTGTGGTCGTTGACGACGTAGGAGTAGCCCGACTCCGAGCGGGGGAAGGCCCCGCCGATGAAGAGCTTGTAGGTCTTGCGGACGTCGATGCGGCTGCTCACGCGTCGGCTCCCTTCAGGTAGGCGGCGAGGCCGTGGCGCCCGCCCTCGCGGCCGTAGCCCGACTCCTTGTAGCCGCCGAAGGGGCTGGTGGGGTCGAACTTGTTGAACGTGTTGGCCCAGACCACGCCGGCGCGCAGGCGCCCGGCGATGTCGAGGATGCGCGAGCCCTTGTCGGTCCAGATCCCCGCCGACAGCCCGTACGGCGTGTTGTTGGCCTTCTCGACCGCCTCGCTGGGGGTGCGGAAGGTCAGCACCGACAGCACGGGGCCGAAGATCTCCTCGCGCGCGATCCGGTGCGCCTGGCTGACCCCGGTGAAGACCGTGGGCGGGAACCAGAAGCCGTTGGCGGGCAGCTCGCACTCGGGCGACCAGCGCCCGGCGCCCTCGGCCTCGCCGATGTCGGAGAGCTCGTGGATGCGGGCGAGCTGGGCGGCGGAGTTGATGGCGCCCACGTCGGTGTTCTTGTCGAGCGGGTCGCCCAGGCGCAGCGTCGACATCCGGCGCTTGAGGCGCTCGAGCACCTCGTCGGCCACCGACTCCTGCACCAGCAGCCGCGAGCCGGCGCAGCACACGTGGCCCTGGTTGAAGAAGATGCCGTTGACGATGCCCTCGACCGCCTGGTCCATCGGTGCGTCGTCGAAGACGATGTTGGCGGCCTTGCCGCCCAGCTCGAGGGTGACCTTCTTGTTGCTGCCGGCGACGGTGCGGGCGATGGCCTTGCCGACGCCGGTGGAGCCGGTGAAGGCGACCTTGTCGATGCCCGGGTGGCCCACCAGCGTCTCGCCGGTGGCGCCGGCGCCGGTGATGATGTTGACCACGCCCGGGGGCAGATCGGCCTGCTGGCAGATCTCGGCGAAGAGCAGCGCCGTCAGCGGCGTCGTCTCGGCCGGCTTGAGCACCACGGTGTTGCCGCAGGCCAGGGCCGGGGCGATCTTCCAGGCCAGCATCAGCAGCGGGAAGTTCCACGGGATGACCTGGCCGGCGACGCCGAGCGGGGTGCTGCCGTAGCCGGAGTGCTCGAGCTTGTCGGCCCAGCCGGCGTAGTAGAAGAAGAACGCGGCCGCGGTCGGCACGTCGACGTCGCGCGACTCCTTGATCGGCTTGCCGTTGTCGATCGTCTCCAGCACCGAGATCTCGCGGGCGCGCTCCTGCAGGATGCGCGCGATCCGGTAGAGGTACTTGGCGCGCTCGCGCCCGAGCATCGGGCCCCAGACCTTGTCGTAGGCCTTGCGGGCGGCCTTGACCGCGGCGTCGACGTCGGAGGCGTCGGCCTCGGCGACCTCGGCGAGCACCTCCTCGGTGGCCGGGTTGACCGTCTTGAAGGGGGTGCCGTGGCCGTCGGTGAACTCGCCGTTGACGAAGAGCCCGTAGGAGCCCTTGATGTCGACGATCGAGCGGGACTCGGGGGCGGGGGCGTACTCGAAGATGCTCATGCGATCAGTCCAGGGTGAAGTAGTCGGGGCCGGAGTAGCGGCCGGTGCGCATCTTGGTGCGCTGCATCAGCAGGTCGTTGAGCAGCGTGGAGGCCCCGAAGCGGAACCAGTCGGGGTCGAGCCAGTCGGGGCCGGCGACCTCGTTGACGGTCACCAGGTACTTGATCGCGTCCTTGGCGGTGCGGATGCCGCCGGCGGGCTTGACGCCCACCATCTGCCCGGTCGCCGCGCGCCAGTCGCGCACCGCCTCGAGCATGATCATGGTCACCGGCAGGGTCGCTGCCGGCTGGGTCTTGCCGGTGGAGGTCTTGATGAAGTGGCCGCCGGCCATCATCGCCAGCCACGAGGCACGACGGACGTTGTCGTAGGTCTGCAGCTCGCCGGTCTCGAAGATGACCTTGAGGTGCGCGGGCCCGCAGGCCTCCCTGACGGCCACGATCTCCTCGAAGACCTCGAGGTAGCGACCCGAGAGGAACGCGCCACGGTCGATGACCATGTCGATCTCGTCGGCGCCGGCCGCGACGGCGTCACGGGTGTCGGCGAGCTTGATCTCGCGCGAGGCGCGGCCGCTGGGGAACGCGGTGGCCACGGCGGCGACGTGGACGCCGCTGTCGCCGAGGGTCCGGCGGGCGGTGGCCGCCAGGTCGCCGTACACGCACACGGCCGCGACCGACGGGCAGGTCGGGTCGGCGGGGTCGGGGCGCACGGCCTTGGAGGCCAGCGCGCGGACCTTGCCGTCGGTGTCGGCCCCCTCGAGGGTGGTCAGGTCGACCATCCGGATGGCCAGGTCGAGCGCCTGCGCCTTCGCGGTCGTCTTGATCGACCGCGTGCCGAGCGAGGCGGCGCGGGCGTCGGCGCCGACCTGGTCGACTCCGGGCAGACCGTGCAGGAACCGGCGCAGGGAGGCGTCGGAGCGGGTGACGTCCGAGAAGTCCCCGCCGGGTGCGGAGCCGGTGGCGGCGGTGGCGGCCGGGGCGTCCGTGGTGGGCGTGGTGGGCATTGGACCAGCATAGGGTTGGCGGCCGACGGCGCCACAACCGTCGGATCGCACGTGCACGCCCCACGACAGGAGCACCCCCGGATGAGCGCCCCGCAGGAGTACGTCGAGGTCTTCAAGCCGACCAGCGGTCGCATCCTCGGCGTGGTCGGCGTGCTGGTCTGCGCCGGGGTGGTCGCGATCGCCCTGGTCGACCCCGGCTCCGGCATCGGGGTGACGGGCATCGCGGTGGCGGTGCTCGTCGGGGTGCTGGTGCACGGCTCGATGCTCAAGCCGCTCGTGCGCGCCACCGACGACGAGCTCGAGCTGGTCAACCTCTTCGAGACCGTGCGGCTGCCGCTGGCGGCGGTCGAGTCGGTCGTGGTGCGCCAGGTGCTGGCCGTCCGGGTCGGTGACAAGCGCTACGTCTCCCCGGCGGTGGGGCGCACCTTCCGCCAGGCGCTGCGCAAGCCCCGATCGACCCGCGAGCTGGCGATGACCCCGGTGCCCGGCGAGGGCCTGGTCGCTGAGGAGGGCATGAGCTACGCCGACTACGTCGAGGACCGGCTGCGCGAGATGGCCGCGGGCGCCCGCAGCCGGCACCGCGTCAAGATCGCCAGCCCCGAGCAGGCCGCCCTGGCCGCCGACGTCGTACGCCGCCCGGCGCTGGTGCAGATCGGCCTCGTGGTCGCCGCCGGGCTGGTCGCGCTGCTCAGCCTGGTGCTGGGCTGAGCACCGGCTACAGCCCGAGCGCGGCCCGTACGTCGCCGCCGAGCGCGTCGAGGCGGGTGGCCGCCGAGATCCGCGCGGCCTCGACCGGCTCGTCGCGCACCGGCACCACGACCTCGAGGTAGGCCTTGAGCTTGGGCTCGGTGCCGCTGGGGCGCACCACCACCCGGGCGCCGTCGGCGAGGCGGTAGCGCAGCCCCTCGGTCGGGGGCAGGTCGCCGGAGCCCTCCGCCAGGTCGTCGACGCCCTCGACGGCCAGCCCGCCGAGCTCGGTGGGCGGCTGCTCGCGCAGCCGCGCCATGGCGTCGGTGATCAGCGCCAGGTCGTCGACGCGCACGCTGACCTGGTCCGTGGCGTGCAGGCCGTGCTCGGTGGTCAGGTCGTCGAGCAGGTCGAGCAGGGTGCGTCCCTGCGCCTTGGCGTCGGCGGCCATCTCGCAGAGCAGCAGCAGCGCCGAGACGCCGTCCTTGTCGCGCACGTGCTCGGGGTCGCAGCAGTAGCCCAGCGCCTCCTCGTAGCCGAAGGAGAGGCCCTCGACCCGGCCGATCCACTTGAAGCCGGTGAGCGTCTCGGCGTACGGCAGGCCGGCCGCGGCGGCGATCTTGCCGAGCAGGCTCGACGACACGATGCTCGTGGCCAGGGTGCCGGTGACCCCGCGGCGCACCAGGTGCGAGGCCAGCAGCGCGCCGACCTCGTCGCCGCGCAGCATCCGCCAGCCGGTCGGGGTGGGCACGGCGGCGGCGCAGCGGTCGGCGTCGGGGTCGTTGGCCACCACGAGGTCGGCGCCGCAGCGCGCGGCCAGGTCGAGCGCCAGGTCCATCGCCCCCTCCTCCTCGGGGTTGGGGAAGGGCACGGTGGGGAAGTCGGCGTCAGGCTGCTCCTGCTGCTCCACGACCCGCGGGGCCGCGAAGCCGGCGGTCTCGAGCACCTGCGTCACGGTGCTGCCGCCGACTCCGTGCAGCGGCGTGTAGACGACGTCGAGGTCGCGGGGGCCGTCGCCGGCCAGCCCGGCGACGGTGTCGAGGTAGGAGTCGAGGATGTTCTCGTCGAGCACCCGGGCGCCGTCGGCGCGCGGCACCGACGTCAGGTCGCCGACCGCGGCGATCCGCTCGGCGATCTCGGCGTCGGCGGGCGGCACGATCTGGCTGCCGTCGCCGAGGTAGACCTTGTAGCCGTTGTCCTGCGGCGGGTTGTGGCTGGCGGTGACCATCACGCCGGCGACGCAGCCGAGCTCGCGGATGGCGTAGGCCAGCACGGGGGTGGGCAGCGGGCGCGGCAGCAGCCACACGTCGAGCCCGGCGCCGTTGATGATCCCGGCGCTGTCGCGCGCGAACTGCTCGGAGAGGTGGCGGGCGTCGTAGCCGATCACCACCGCGCCGCGACCGGCGTGCCCGCCCTCGGCCTCGGCCACCAGGTACGCCGCCAGCCCGGCCGCGGCCCGCGAGACCACGACCCGGTTCATCCGGTTGGGGCCGGCCCCCATGGCGCCGCGCAGGCCGGCCGTGCCGAACTCCAGGGTGCCGTCGAAGCGGTCGGCGAGCTCGGCCGAGGCGGCCTCGTCGCCCGACCCGGCGGCCGCGACGAGCCGCTCGAGCTCCTCACGCGTCGTCGGGTCGGGGTCGGCGTCGGCCCAGGCGCGGGCGCGGTCGAGCAGCTCGGTCGAGGAGGTCGGCGAGGTCATGCCCGCACGCTAGCCCCTGGTGGGGGGTCCTGCCCGGGGGAGGTGTCGGCGCCCGCGCCTAGGATCGAGGGGTGAAGCGACGATGAGCAAGATGGACGCCCTGCGGGCGATGCGCGAGGCCAAGTACGAGGCTGCGCAGAAGGCCACCCAGAAGACCCAGAAGACGGGGCAGAAGCCGCCCCAGGCGCGCACCCGGCCCCCGGTGGCCCCGCCCGCCGCGAGGCCGGCGGCCGAGGCGCAGCCCGAGAAGACGGACGCCGCGCAGCCTGACGCCCTGTGCGGGCACCGCAACATGAGCGGGCGCACCTGCACCCGCGAGCACGGCCACGCGGCCAAGAGCCACCGCTACTCCTGAGCGACCCCAGGGGCCCGGGCGCGGGCGGCCTCAGCGGTCGATCGAGCTCATGTCGCCGTAGCGCTCGCCGACGACCGCCTCGCGCGGCACGGCGGCGGCCAGCGCGCCCAGGTCGTCGTCGGTGAGCACCACCTCGAGAGCGCCCACGTTCTCCTCGAGGTAGGGGATCCGCTTGGTGCCGGGGATCGGGGCGACGTCCGGCCCCTGGGCCAGCACCCAGGCCAGCGCCAGCTGGCCGGGCGTGCAGCCCTTGGCCGCGGCGAGCTCGCGCACCCGCTCGACCAGCACCAGGTTGGCGCGCAGCCCCTCGCCGTTCATGCGGGGGAAGTAGCCGGAGCGCCGCGAGTCGCCCTCCTCGAGCGAGTCCTCGGAGGTGATGGCGCCGGTGAGCAGGCCGCGCCCGAGCGGGGAGTAGGGGACCAGGCCGATGCCGAGCTCGCGCAGCGTCGGCAGCACCTCGTCCTCGAGGTCGCGGCTGAAGAGGGAGTACTCGCTCTGCAGCGCCGTGATCGGGTACGTCGCGTGGGCGCGGCGGATGGTCGTGGCCGAGGCCTCCGAGAGGCCGAGGTGGCGGACCTTGCCGGCCTCGACGAGCCCGGCCATCGCGCCCACGGTCTCCTCGATCGGCACGTCGGGGTCGACGCGGTGCTGGTAGTAGAGGTCGATGTGGTCGACGCCCAGGCGCTGCAGGGAGGCGTCGCAGGCGGCGCGGACGTAGTCGGGGCGGCCGTTGATGCCGACCCGGGTGCCGTCGGCGCGGCGCTCGTTGCCGAACTTGGTGGCCAGCTGGACCTCGTCTCGCCGGCCGGCGATGGCGGCCCCGACGAGCTGCTCGTTGGTGAAGGGGCCGTACATGTCGGCGGTGTCGAGGAGGGTGACGCCCAGGTCGAGGGCGCGGTGGATGGTCGCGGTCGCGGTCTGCTCGTCGGAGGTGCCGTAGAACTCCGACATGCCCATGCAGCCCAGGCCCAGGGCCGAGACGGTGAGCGGGGAGGTGGTGCCGAGGGTGCGGGGGTGGATGCCGGTGGAGCCTGTGGGAGTGGTCATGGCCCCACTCAAGACCCTGGAGCGCGCTCCAGGTCAAGCCCCGCCCCGAGGACGACGTCCTCGTAGATGCCGATCTTCTGGTCGATGGCCCCGAGGTGGTCGGTGACCTCGGCCAGCTGTGCCAGCACCACCTGGCGGTGCGCCTGCAGCAGGGTGAGCCGCTCGGCCTCGTTGCCGGCGCCGGCGCGCACCAGGTCGGCGTAGCGGCGCACGTCGCGGATCGGCATGCCGGTGGCGCGCAGCCGGGTCAGCAGCAGCACCCACCGCAGGTCCTGCTCGTCGTAGCGGCGGTGCCCGCTGCTCGCGCGCGGCACCGGGCGCAGCATCAGCCCGTCGCGCTCGTAGTAGCGCAGGGTGTCGGCGCTGAGCCCGCTGCGCTCGGCTGCCTGCGCGATCGAGTAGGTGGGCACCGGGCCAGTCTCGCGCCTGGAGTGCGCTCCAGGTCAAGGTGGCGCGGGGAAGGCTCAGCGTCGGAAGTCCTCGATCTGCCGGCCGAGCTCGACGAAGAGGGCCTGGTTGAGGCCGAAGGCGACCTTGACCTCGTCGACCACCCGGCGGGTGTCGTCGGGGCTGGTGCCGAGCGCGTCGAGGCGGGCCCGGTAGGCGTCCTTGTACGGCTTGGGCTTGGGGATGCCGGGGAAGGCGTAGAACGCGACGCCGCGACCGTCGAGGTCGTGCTCGCGGTCGAGGATGCGGCCGATCGCCTGGCCGCCCGAGAGGTCGCCGAGGTAGCGGGTGTAGTGGTGCGCGCCGAGGAGGCCGCCCCACTCGCCGGCGGCCCGCACCCGCTCGGCGTACGTCGACGCGGCGGGGGAGTCCACCTCGCGCGAGGAGCCCGGTGCCCAGTGCTCGAGGTCGGCGTCGATGGCGCCCAGCCGCTCGAGGGCGGGGTCGTGGACCGCCGCCACGTGGGGGTCGTCGAGGTGCTCGCGCACGGTCGACTCGAGTGCGTCGTAGACCAGCCGCAGCCGCAGCAGGTACGCCGTGTAGCCGGTCGCGCCGATGCGCCCGGCCAGCAGCTCGCTCATGAACAGCGACCCCTCGGCGGCCTCGTGCTCGGCCCGGGAGCCCAGCCGCATGGCGGTGGAGAGCGGCTGGTCGACCTCGGTCGGCTCGGTGATGGTCATCGGTCTCCCCGTGTGGTGGTGGCTCGCGCGCCGAACGGCGGCGTCGTGACGGATTGTCAGCACGTTCGTGACGATCTGTCACGACCGGTCTGGACAGGTCAGGTAAGGCTTGCCTCACTAATGTTAGCCTCACCTTACTTTACTCCCTGGAGCGCCGCTCCGCCGTCGACAGGAGCACGCCCGAGATGACGCAGCACCCCCGCCGAGCCGTCTCTCGGGCCCCGGGCGCCGTCCTGGCGGTGCTGCTGCTCGCGACGGGCTGCGGGGCGTCGTTGCCCGGCCCCGACGACCGGGGCGCCCGGGCGAGCAGCGCCGGTGGAGTCCCCACGCTCGCCGAGGTGGACGCGGCGGACCTGCTCACCGACCCCCGCGAGTGGCAGGGCCCGGGCACGGCCGTCGTCAGCGACACCGGCGCCGACCCGGTCGCCGACGAGCCGCGGCCCGAGCTGCCCGTGACCCTCACCGACGTGCAGGGCACCGAGGTGACGGTCACCGACGTCAGCCGGGTGCTGGCCCTGGACGTCTACGGCACCCTCTCGCGCACCGTCGTCGAGCTGGGTCTGGCCGACCGGCTGGTGGGCCGCGACGTGTCCACCCAGCTCGACGAGCTCGACGACCTGCCGCTGGTGACGCAGAACGGCCACGACCTCAACGCCGAGGCGATCCTGGCCCTGGACCCCACGGTGGTGCTGACCGACACCTCGCTGGGCCCCTGGGACGTGGTGCTGCAGCTGCGCGACGCCGGCATCCCCGTCGTCGTCACCGACGCCCACCGCGGCCTCGACAACCTCACCGCGCTCACCGAGCAGGTGGCGGCAGCACTGGGCGTGCCCCGCGCCGGGCAGCGCCTCGCCCGCCGCACCGAGCGACAGGTCGACGCGGTGCGCGCACGCATCGAGGAGGTCGCTCCCGACGCCCTCGACGAGCAGCTGCGCACCGTCTTCCTCTACGCCCGGGGCCAGGCGGGCGTCTACTACATGTTCGGCGAGGGATCCGGCGCGGACGCGCTCATCGAGGCCGTCGGTGCCTACGACGTCGCGGGCGAGATCGGCTGGGCGGGCATGAAGCCGGTGACCGACGAGGGCATCGTGGCCGCGCAGCCCGACCTGGTGCTGATGATGAGCGGTGGCCTCGAGTCGGCCGGCGGGGTCGAGGGCCTGCTCGAGCGCTTCCCGGCCCTGGCCAGCACCCCGGCCGGGGAGCGGCGCCGCTTCGTGGACATGGACGACGCCCAGGTCCTCGGCTACGGCCCCGGCACGGCGGCCGTGCTCGATGCCCTCGCCGTCGCGGTCTACGCGCCGGGAGCACTGCGGTGAGCCTGCTCGTCCAGCGCCCGGCCGCCGCCCACGGCGCGCTCGCCGGGGCGGCGCTGCTCGGAGGTCTGGTCGTGGCGCTGGCCGCCTCCCTGGTCGTCAGCGCCGGCCACGGCCTGCTCGACGTGCCACCGGCCGAGGTCGTCGGCTCGGTGCTGCACCGCCTCGGTCTCGACGTGGGCCCGCTGCCCGCCCATCCCCGCGGCGAGGACACGCTGTGGCAGGTCCGCTTCCCCCGCGTGGTCATGGCGGCGCTGGTGGGCGCCGCGCTGGCCACGGCCGGTGCGCTGATGCAGGGCGTCTTCGGCAACCCGCTCGCCGAGCCCGGCGTCGTCGGGGTGTCCTCGGGCGCGGCCGTCGCCGCCGCCTCGGTCATCGTGCTCGACCTGTCCTTCGCCGGCACCTGGACCATCGCGGTCTGCGCCTTCGTGGGCGGCCTGGTCACCACGCTCCTGGTCTACGTGCTCTCCCGCGACGGCGGGCGCACCGAGGTGGTCACCCTCGTGCTGACCGGCATCGCCATCAACGCGATGACCAGCGCCGGCCTGGCCTTCCTTCTCTTCCTGGGCGACCAGCAGGCCCGCGAGGAGATCGTGTTCTGGACGCTGGGCAGCCTCAACGGCTCGCGGTGGGAGTACGTCGCCGTGGTCGCGCCGCTGGCCGGCGCCGGCCTGGTGGCCGCGGTGCTGCTGACCCGCCAGCTCGACCTGCTCGCCCTCGGCGACCGCGCGGCCCGTCACGTCGGCGTGGACGTCGAGCGGCTGCGCCTGGGGGTCATCGTGGTCGTCGCCGTGCTCACCGCGGCCGCGGTCTCCTTCTGCGGCGTCATCGCCTTCGTCGGTCTCGTGGTGCCCCACCTGGTCCGGCTCGTCGCCGGGCCCGGCCACCGGTTGCTGGTGCCGGCCAGTGCGCTGGGAGGGGCGGTCCTGCTGGTGCTGGCCGACCTGGCCGCCCGCACCGCGGTGGCCTACGCCGACCTGCCCATCGGGATGCTGACCTCGTTGGTCGGCGGCCCGTTCTTCTTCTGGCTGCTGCGCCGGGCCCGGCGCAGCGCGGGCGGCTGGGCGTGAGCGCCGCGGCCGCGCCGGCCCTGCGGGCCACCGGCGTCGGGGTCGCCCTCGGCGGCGCCCGCATCCTCGACGGCGTCGACCTGACGGTGGGGCGCGGCGAGATGGTCGCGCTGGTCGGTCCCAACGGGGCCGGCAAGTCCACCCTGCTGGCGGCGCTCGCGGGCGACGTGGAGCCCACGCACGGCGTCGTCGAGGTCGACGGCGAGCCGCTGGGCTCGTACCGCCCGCGTGCGCTGGCCCGCCGCCGGGCGGTGCTGCTGCAGCAGCAGGGCCTGGCCTTCGGGTTCCGGGTGCACGAGGTGGTCCGGATGGGCCGCTCCCCGTGGCACCGCACCGAGCGGGCGCGGCACGACGACGACGTGGTGCTCGCCGCCATGGCGCGGACCGAGGTCGACCACCTGGCCGAGCGGCTCTTCCCGACCCTGTCGGGCGGGGAGCAGGCGCGCACCAGCTTCGGGCGGGTGCTGGCCCAGCAGGCGCAGGTGGTGCTGCTCGACGAGCCCACGGCCGCGCTCGACGTACGGCACCAGGAGGCCCTGCTGGCCGCGGCCCGCCGGCTCGTGCTGCGCGGCTGCGCGGTGGTCGTGGTGCTCCACGACCTCGCGCTCGCCGCCGCCTGGGCCGACCGGGTCTGCGTGCTGGCCGCCGGACGCGTGCGTGCCGACGGCCCCCCGCGCGAGGTGCTCACCTCCGCCCTGCTCAGCGAGGTCTACGAGCACCCCCTCGAGGTCGTCGACCACGGCGGCGCGCTCCTCGTGGTCCCCGTCCGCCCCGCTCCCGTCCCCGCCGACCACGAGGAGGACCCGTGCCCCACGCACCCCGCCACCTGCTGAGGTCCGTCCTGCTCGGCGCCCTGGCCGTGCTCGCGGCGCTCGCGCCGCTGGTCGTGCTGCCCGCCGCACCCGCCCGCGCCGACTCCCGGGTCAGCGTCGCCGGCCCCGACGGCACCGCGGCGGTCGACCCGACGTACGCCACCCGCCTGACCGTGCGGGGCAGCGGCTTCCAGTCGCTGGCCGGCGGCCACGGCGGCGTCTACGTCTTCTTCGGCCACGTCACCGACGGCTGGCGCCCCAGCCAGGGCGGTGCCACCGGACGTGACTACTTCTACGTGCCCGACGGCGAGGGCCGCGACAACCAGGGCTTCCAGCGCTTCGTGGCGTTCCCCGGGTCCGACACCGCGTCCTCGGCCAACGGCGGCTCGATGACCGCCGGTGGCGGCTGGTCGGCCACGATCACGGTGCCGGGCGCGGTCTTCGAGGCCTTCGACCGCGACGGCGGGGCCCGCACGATCGACTGCCGCAGGCTCACCTGCGGCATCCTGACGGTGGGTGCCCACGGCGTCGTCAACGCGCGCAACGAGACCTTCACGCCCGTCGCCGTCCGCGACCTGCAGGGCGGCGGCGAGCAGCAGGGCGCCGCCCCCACCAGCCCCGCGACGGACACCGCCGACGACGACACGGAGCCGGCCCCCACGACCGGTACGTCGAGCCCCGGCCCTGGCCGCGCCGGGGACGACGAGCCCGAGCCCGAGCCCGGGCTCGAGGTCGACCGCGCCTCGGCCGTCGCCGGACGGGTGCTGGCCTTCTCGGGCGCCGGGCTGGCCCCGGGAGCCCAGGTCAGCGCCGTGCTCGACGACGGGCTGTCGGCCGTCGGCCCGCTCCAGGCCGGTGCCGACGGCCGGCTGGCGGGAGTCATCACGCTGCCCGCCGACCTGCCCGCGGGCACCCACGAGCTGCGGCTGCACACGGGCGCGGACGCGGCGCCCACGGTGCGCTTCGCGGTGGCGGCGGCCCCGGTGCCCGTGGCTCCCGACGTCGAGCAGGCCCCGGGGCTCTTCGGCCAGGAGCGCGCGGCCGCCGCCTTCCTCGCCCTGGCGCTGGTGGTGCTGGCGCTGGCCGTGCTGCGCCTGCTGCTGCCCCGGCTCTCGTGGCTGCCCCGCCCCTCCGGACCGAGGAGGCGTCGTGCGGCGGCGGCCTGAGCGCGCCCTGGCCGGCCTCGCGGTCGCGGGAGCGGTGCTGCTCACGGCACTGCCCACCGCCACCGCCGCCACTTCCGCCACCGAGGAGCCGGTGGGCGTCGACGACGCGGTGCTGCGGTGGGGCATCAACAACGAGACGCACAACCGCGCCCACGCACCGGACACCTACAACTTCCTCTCGGCGGGGCGGACCCCCGACCCGGGCCGCGGCGGCCAGCGGCTCGACCGCGCCGACTGGCAGCGCCGGGCGGGAGCGGTGCGCATCGAGAAGTGGGACGGGCGGTCCTGGCGGCGCGCCACCTGGGCCGGGCTGTCCACCGACAGCGACGGCCGGACGCTGGGCTCCCCGGCCGGCGGCACGTTCAGCAACCACACCTTCGTCATCGAGGGCGGCGAGGGCGTCGTGGACGTCGCTGCCGGCACCGCCACGTTGTCGTGGGAGGGCGAGGTGAGCGTCCTCTACTACTCCGGGATGTCCTTCTTCCACCTCGCCGACCCCGAGCTCGTCGTCGAGGAGGGCGCCGCCACGCTGACCGCGACGATGAGCGGCTTCGCCTCCTCGCAGGCCGACCCCGACGTGTGGGAGGAGGTGGCGCCCTCGGAGGTGGTGGTCGCCGACCTGCCGGGCGTCGACGTCGCCGACCTGGTGGGCGAGGGCCTCAGCGCCCAGCCGGCGTACGAGGGCGTGCGCGTCAGCGGCGTGCCCCAGCAGACCGAGGGCTCGCAGTGGGGCTCGTTCCCGCAGTCGTGGGTCGACTACGCCGACCGGCTCGGTGCGGCCGCCTTCTGGTACTCCAGCGGCGGCACGACGGACGCCTTCAAGGTCCCGCTGCCGGTCTCCGTCGGCGTCGGTGGCGCCGAGCCCGAGACGCCGGTCGACACCCCCCAGACCCCGGCCCCGGGGCCGGCGGTGCCCACGGCGTCGTCGCCCCCGACCAGCGCACCGCCGGTCGCGACGACCGCTGCGCGAGCGTCGGCGACGAGCCCTGCGGCAACCCCGGCCCCGGTCGCGGCGCCCGCGGCGCCCACCCCCTCCACCGGTCCCACGACGTACGCCGCCCCGCCGGCGTGGTCCGCGACCGCCGCTCGTCCGACCGCGGCCACGCCGTCGTCGGCAGCCGGCCCCACCGCCCCTGCGTGGTGGGCCGGCGGTGCGCTGCTCCTCGTGGCCGCGCTCCTCCTGCTCGTCCCCACACCCCACCCCGGAAGGAAACCCTGATGCGACAGCTCCTGGTCGTGCCGCTCGTCGGCGCGCTGCTCGGTGCCGGTCTGTCGGTGCCGGCGCACGCCGCGCCGAGCGCCGCCACGTCGGACGTCGACACCCCCGCCCCCGTGCTGCGCTGGGAGGTCTCCCAGCAGTTCGACGACCACCTGTCCACCCACGTCCTGGAGGACGGTGCGAGCGAGGACGCCGAGGGCGTCATCACCTTCCCCGACGGCGTCGGCTCGCACGACCCGGTGACCGGCGTGAGCAGCGTCGCCTACCAGGGCGTGGTGCGCGGCTCGTTCGCCTTCGCGGGCACGGAGTACTACCACGTGCGCATCGAGGACCCGGCGCTCAGCGTCGACGAGGCCGGCCGCGGCGAGCTGACCGCAGTGGTCTCGGCCGGCAACGCGGCCGCGATGGGCAGCTCGGCCGAGGAGACCCAGCCGGCCCGGGTCGTGCTGACCACCTTCAGCGCCGGGACCGAGGACTGGAGCGGCGAGCCCGGTGACCTGGCCTCGCTGGCCGCGACCCCGGACTGGGCCGGCGTGCTGGCCCCCGGCAGCCAGGAGGCCGGCGACCTGGGCCTCGAGGGTGACGAGCCGGTCGACGGACAGGCCTGGAGCCCCGCCTTCCTGGGCCAGGTCACCAGCGGGGTGCGCGCCCACTTCTACGCCTCCGGGTCGGGCTCGGACGCCAAGAAGGCGCCGGCGTCGTTCGTGGCCGAGGCGAGCCGGGCCGCGGCGCCGCCCAGCACGTCGGTCTCGACCGTCTCCGCCGACCGCGACGCCCTGGTGCTGCGGGTCGAGGGCAGCGGCTTCACCGGCGTCACCAACCCCGGCGACGACGGCGTCTACGTGGGGCTCGCGCCGGCCGGCGGCCTGCCCGACGTCGACGACCGCGAGAGCGGCACCGAGGCATTCGCCGCGGTCGCCTGGGTGCCGGCGGCGCAGATGACCGACGGCACGTTCGGGGTCGACCTCGACGCCGACCCCGCCGACCTGGACGACTCCCAGGACTGGTCGGTCTACACCTGGCGGGCCCACACGCACTCGACGACCAGCCAGGACACCGAGCAGCCGGTCGAGATCGACTGGGTCGCCGTCGGCCTGCGCAAGGGGCGCTCGACCCTCCAGGTCGCCACGAAGCGGCAGCCGAGCGCCGCGCGGGCGGGGGTGCTGAAGGTGCGCGTCGCCGGGGAGCACGGGCGGGCCACCGGCACCGTGGTCACCAAGCTCACGAAGGGCGAGCGGACCCGCCGTGTCAGCGACACGCTCAACGGCCGGGGTCGCAGCTCGGTGCGGCTGCCGAAGGTCGCGAAGGGACGCTGGAAGGTGGTCGTGCGCTACACCGGCTCGAACACCTACCAGCGGGCCGTGGACCGCTCCCGCGTCACCGTGCGCTGAGCGCGCGGACCACGAAGTCCTCGACCCGCGCCACCGGCAGGTGGCGCGGGCCGAGGCACGAGTGCACGATCACCACGGCGGCGTCGAGGTCGTCGACCACCAGCTGCCCGCTGCTCGCGCCGCCGGCGAGGACCTCGCGCAGCACCGACTCGACGGCGACCACGTGCTCGCGGATGGCGCCGCGCGAGCGCTGCGGCAGAACGCCGTACAACGCCGGGCCCAGCCCCATGTGGAAGCGCTCGCCGTGCTCGAGGTGGTGACGCACGTAGGTGCGCAGCTGCTCGACAGCGTCCTCGCAGCCCGCGAGCCGCGAGCGCAGCTCGTCGACGTAGCGGTCGGTCTCGTGGCCCGCGAAGGCCACGACCACCGCCTCGGTGTCGGGGAAGTGGCGGTAGATCGCGGTGCGGCCCAGCCCGGCGCGCTCGGCCAGGAGCGCCATCGTGATGGCGTCGAAGCTGCGCTCGGCCATCAGCTCGGCGAACGCCGCGAAGACCCGCTGCCGCAGCTGGTCGCGGTGCTCCTGCAGGGAGCCGGCGTCGATGCGGGGCACGCCCGGATGGTAGTGCGGTGGCCGGCTCAGGGCAGGTCGGCGCGCAGCATCGCCACGCTCATCCGCACCAGGTTGTCGACGAACTCGTCGGTCGCCAGCTGCGGGCGCCCGGGCTGCTCGCGGTCCATCGCGCGGGCCCGGTCGCTGATGGCGCGCAGCAGGAAGCTGGTCATCAGCGCGATGCGCTCGTCGGTCAGGTGCTGGGGCATGGCCGGCATCCGCGCGCGGATCTCGTCGAAGACGGCCCACCCGCCGGTGCGCTCGAGCGCACCCCGCACGTCGGGGTGGATGTCGATGCGCTCCTCGGCCACCAGCTCGGCGACGATCTGCACGTAGTGCCGACCGCTGCTGCTGGCCTCGGCCAGCTCGGTGGTGGGCCGGGCTGCGGCCTCGACGGCCGCGCCCAGGTCGCCGGGCCGCTCCTGGGCGAGCGCCAGCAGGGCGAGCTCGCGCTCGGCCAGGAACGACGCGTGCTGGTCGAGCACCGCCGCGACCAGGCCCTCGCGGGAGCCGAAGTGGTAGTGCACGGCGCCACGGTTGCGCTGGCCGGCCTGCCGGGTGATGTCGAGCAGGGACGCGTTGGTCGTGCCGTGCTCGGCGAAGGCCCTGCTGGCGGCCGCGATCAGCAGCTGCCGGGTCTCGACCCCCGCCTCGGACGCCATGTCAGACCCGCGGGACGAGTCGGCCCAGCAGGCTGCCCATCCGCTCCGCCGCGGCCCGCCCGGCCTCGATGACCTCCTGGTGGTCGAGGGGCTGGTCGCTGATGCCGGCGGCCAGGTTGGTGACCAGGCTGATGCCGAGGACCTCCATCCCCGCCTCGCGCGCCGCGATCGCCTCGAGGGTGGTCGACATCCCGACCAGGTCGGCGCCGAGCACGCCGGCCATCCGCACCTCGGCGGGCGTCTCGTAGTGCGGGCCGGGGAACTGTGCGTAGACGCCCTCGTCGAGGGTCTCGTCGACCTCCTTGCACAGGGCGCGCAGACGGGCCGAGTAGAGGTCGGTCAGGTCCACGAAGGTGGCCCCGACGATGGGGGAGCGGCCGGTGAGGTTGAGGTGGTCCTTGATGAGCACCGGGGTCCCGGGTGTCCACGCCTCGTTGAGGCCGCCGCAGCCGTTGGTCAGCACGATGGTCGAGCAGCCGGCCGCGGCCGCGGTGCGCACCGGGTGCACGACCGCGGCGACGCCGCGGCCCTCGTAGTAGTGGGTGCGCGAGAGGAAGACCAGCAGGTTGCGCTCGCCGGAGCGCACCGAGCGGATCTTGCCCGAGTGGCCGGCCACCGCCGCGGCGCTGAAGCCGGGCAGGTCGGTGGTCTCGATCTCGGCGGTCGCCTCGCCCAGCGCGTCGACGGCGGGCAGCCAGCCCGAGCCGAGCACGAGCGCGACGTCGTGGCGCTCGACGCCGGTCAGCTCGGCGAGGCGCCGCGCGGCCGCCTGGGCGAGGTCGTACGGCGTGTCGCTGGGGGTCTCGCCGGGCGTGTCGGTGGGCGTGTCGCTGGGGTTCACGCCGTGAGCCTAGACGCTGGGGGTCCCCATCGTCAGACCCGTCGTCGGAGGCCCGTCGTCAGAGGCCCGTCGAGCGGCAGGGCCGCCGGCGCAGCGCCGCGACGTAGTCGTCGGGGGCGGCGGCCGCCTCCGCGGCGTCGGCCAGCACGCCCAGGTGCAGCGCCGAGGGCAGCCCGCCCTCGTAGGCGTCGAGGACGTAGGTCCAGGCCACCTCCTCGCCGTTCATCGTCGAGACCCGCACCTTGGTCTTGCGGTAGAGCCCGGAGTCGGCGGACTCCAGGGAGTCCAGCAGCCTGGCGTCCTCGGGCGTCACGTCGTAGAGGGCCACGAAGACCTGCTCGAAGGGATCCTGGACCAGCGTGGGCAGCGCGCCGTCCCAGCCGTGCTCCTCCCCGCCGAAGGTCAGGCGCCACCCTCCGAGCCAGCCGGTGGTGCGCAGCGGCGAGTGCGGGCAGCGCTCGCCCATGCGGGCCGGGTCGAGGTTGGTGCCGTAGGCGGCGTAGAGGCTCACGACACCGAAGGCTAGACCGTCGGGCGTCGGCATTAGGGTGGTGGGCGTGACCCACTTCGATGTTCTCGTTCTTGGTGCCGGCCCTGGTGGCTACGTCGCGGCGATCCGAGCGGCTCAGCTCGGCAAGTCGGTGGCGGTCGTGGAGGAGAAGTACTGGGGCGGTGTGTGCCTCAACGTCGGCTGCATCCCCTCCAAGGCCCTGCTGCGCAACGCCGAGATCTCCCACCTGATCACCCATGAGAAGAAGACCTTCGGCATCGAGGGCGACGCCACGATGTCCTTCGGCCCGACCCATGCGCGCAGCCGCAAGGTGGCCGAGGCCAGCGCCAAGGGCGTGCACTACCTGATGAAGAAGAACAAGATCACCGAGGTTGACGGCTGGGGCACCCTGACCGGCACCAAGGACGGCAAGCACGGCATCGACGTCAAGGGCGCCGACGGCGAGGTCACCTCCCACACCTGCGACGACCTCGTCATCGCCACGGGTGCCAAGACCCGCCTGATCCCCGGCACCGAGCTCAGCGAGCGGGTGGTCACCTACGAGGAGCAGATCCTCACCGACCAGCTGCCCGGCTCGATCATCATCGCCGGCTCGGGCGCCATCGGCGTCGAGTTCGCCTACGTGATGGTCAACTTCGGCGTGAAGGTCACCATCGTCGAGTTCCTCGACCGGATGGTGCCCACCGAGGACGCCGACGTGTCCAAGGAGCTGCTCAAGCAGTACAAGAAGCTCGGCGTCGACGTGATGCTCTCGACCAAGGTCGAGAAGATCGACGACTCCGGCGAGAAGGTCAAGGTCACCGTCACCAAGGACGGCCAGGAGCAGGTGCTCGAGGCCGACAAGGTGATGCAGGCCATCGGCTTCGCGCCGCGGGTCGAGGGCTTCGGCCTCGACGCCACGGGTGTCGAGCTGACCGAGCGCGGCGCGGTCGCGGTCGACGCGCGCGGGCGCACCAACGTCGACGGCGTGTGGGCGATCGGTGACGTCACCGGCAAGCTGATGCTGGCCCACACCGCGGAGTCGATGGGCGTCATCGCCGCCGAGACGATCGCCGGTGCCGAGACCGTCGAGATCGACTTCGACATGATCCCGCGGGCGACCTTCTGCCAGCCCCAGATCGCCTCCTTCGGCTACTCCGAGGAGCAGGCCAAGGAGAAGGGCTACGACGTGAAGACCGCGCAGTTCCCCTTCTCGGCCAACGGCAAGGCCCGCGGCATGGCCGAGAGCGTCGGCTTCGTCAAGATCGTCGCCGACGCCGAGCACAACGAGATCATCGGCGCCCACATGATCGGCCCCGAGGTCACCGAGCTGCTGCCGGCGCTGACGCTGGCGCAGAAGTGGGACCTCACCGCCGACGAGGTCGCCCGCAACGTCTTCGCGCACCCGACCCTGTCGGAGGCGATGAAGGAGGCCGTCGAGGGGATCGCCGGCCACATGATCAACCTCTGAGACACCCAGCGACGCGCGGAAGGAACAGATGAGCGACAAGGTCGTCATCGTCGGGGGAGGCCCCGGCGGGTACGAGGCGGCGCACGTGGCCGCCCAGCTCGGGGCCGAGGTGACCATCGTCGACCGCGACGGTCTGGGCGGCTCGGCCGTGCTCACCGACTGCGTGCCGAGCAAGACCCTGATCGCGACCAGCGAGGTGATGAGCGAGGTGGCCGAGGCCGCCGAGCTCGGCATCACCTTCAACGACCCGCAGGGTGACGCCGCGACGGCGATCAAGGTCGACCTGGGCCGGGTGAACCGTCGGGTTAAGCAGCTGGCCACCGACCAGTCCGGCGACATCCGCCGCCGCCTCGAGCGCGACGGGGTCGAGCTGGTCGTGGGCCGCGGTCGCCTCGACGGCCCGGGACGGGTCGTGGTCACCGACGACGAGGGCGCCGAGTCCGTCCTCGAGGCCGACGCGGTGCTGATCGCCACCGGCGCCGCGCCGCGGGTGCTGCCCACGGCGCAGCCCGACGGGGAGCGGATCCTCACCTGGGAGCAGGTCTACGACCTCGACGAGCTGCCCACCGAGCTGATCGTGGTCGGCTCCGGCGTCACCGGGGCGGAGTTCGCCAGCGCCTACCTGGCCCTCGGCGTGCCGGTCACCCTGGTCTCCTCGCGCGACCGGGTGCTGCCCGGCGAGGACGCCGACGCCTCGCTGGTGCTGCAGGAGGTCTCCGAGCGCCGCGGCATGAAGGTGCTCTCGAAGTCGCGCATGGAGTCGGTGACCCGCGACGGCGACGTCGTCACCGTCACCCTCACCGACGGGCGCACCGTGCAGGGCTCGCACTGCATCCTGGCGCTCGGCTCGGTGCCCAACACCGCCGACCTCGGTCTCGAGGAGTCCGGGGTGGTGCTCAAGGACGGTGGCTTCGTCAACGTCGACCGGGTCTCGCGCACCTCCGCGCGCGGCGTGTACGCCGCCGGCGACTGCACCGGGGTGCTGATGCTCGCCTCGGTGGCCGCGATGCAGGGCCGGATCGCGATGTGGCACTTCCTCGGCGACACCGTGCACCCCCTCGACCTCAAGAAGGTCTCCTCCAACGTCTTCACCGCCCCCGAGATCGCCACCGTCGGCTGGTCGCAGCAGGCCGTCGACGCCGGCGAGATCCAGGCCGAGGTCGTGATGCTCCCGCTGGGCGGCAACCCCCGGGCCAAGATGCAGGGGGTGCGCGACGGCTTCGTCAAGCTCTTCTGCCGCCCCGGCACCGGCATCGTCGTCGGCGGCGTCGTGGTGGGCCCCCGCGCCAGCGAGCTGATCCACCCGGTGGCCCTCGCGGTCGCCGAGTCGATCACCGCCGACCAGCTGGCCCAGACCTTCACCGTCTACCCCTCGATGAGCGGCTCCATCGCCGAGGCCGCCCGCCGGCTGCACCGGGTCTGACGCCGCAGGGTCCCGGGTGGAGTTCGAGCTCGAGGGGCCTGTGGTCGAGTGGCGCGGTCCTGCGCCGTTCTACTTCGTGCAGGTCTCCGCCGAGGACTCCGAGGACCTCAAGGAGGCGGCGAAGGGCGTGGAGTACTGGGGCCAGGTCCCGGTGCTGGCCCGCCTGGGAGACGTCGAGTTCCGCACCGCACTCTTCCCCAAGGGCGGCCGCTACCTGGTGCCGCTCAAGGTCGCGGTACGCCGGGCGGCCGGGGTCGAGCACGGTGAGGTCGTGACCGTGCGGCTCGACGTCGTTCGCGGCTGAGGTGGATCAGACCGGCAGACCGTCCTGACGAGCCTCACGCGACACGCCGACGGCGGCGTACGGATCGTCAGGACGGCTGCAGCACCCGCTCCTCGTGGGCGTGCCGGCGCGCGGTCGGCGCGGCGCGACGGCCGGTCGCGACCAGCGCCAGCCACACCGTGAACCACAGCTCGGCGACGACCGAGGGCACCGCGACGATCGCCAGCATCAGGTCGGCGTACGCCTCGTAGTCGCTGAGCACCAGGTGCACGACGGTGTCGGTGGCGTACGCCGCTCCCGCGAGCACCAGCAGCCACGCCAGCGGGCGCGGGGCGCCGGTGGCCCGCAGCAGCAGGAGCCCGACGAGCACCAGGTGCACGCCGAAGGCCGAGAGGCCCACGACCCACAGGAAGTCGAAGGACTGCAGGGCCAGCGGCACCGAGCTGTCCGCGGCCCCGGGAGTCTCGACCAGCTCGAGGGCCACGAAGAGCGCCACCATCGACGCGCCGAGCAGCACCGTGTAGGTCAGCCGGAACCACGCCGCGAGCAGCGCCAGGTCGGGCTGGACCGCGCGCAGCAGCACGAGCAGCGCCCAGGCGATGACCACGTCGAGCAGGAAGATCGCCAGGAAGGCGGCCGCCCCCAGCCGCATGGACGTCTCGTGCTCGACGAGCGCCGCGGCCGTGGCGGGGGCGTCGCCCGGGTCGAGCACCTGGTCCAGCGCGATGAAGTTGGCGAAGATCGCCAGCACGAACAGCAGGGCGTAGGAGACCGCGGCCCAGCCGGCGGCGGTGCGCGCCGAGGTGCGCGGCGCCGTGGTCGCGGCGCTCACGGGGCCACCACGATCTTGCCGCGCACGTGGCCGTCGACGAGGTGGTCGATCGCCTTGGCGGCCTCCTCCAGGGCGTAGGTGCGCTCCAGCACCGGTCGCAGCTCGCCCCGGTCGGCCATGTCGGCCAGCGTGGCGAAGTCGGCGGCGGTCTCCTTGCTGAGCAGCGAGGTCAGGCGCTGGCGGACGAAGGGGGAGAGCGCCATCGCGCCGAGCTGGCGGTGGGTGCCGCCGAGCCAGCGGTCGCCGCCCTCGCCGCCGGCGATCACGAGCGTGCCGCCGGGCGTCAGGCAGCGGCGCAGCAGCGAGAGGCGACGCAGTCCGGCGAGGTCGATGATGACGTCCCACTGCTCACCGGTGGCGTCGATCTCGTCGCGCGTGTGGTCGATGACGCGGGCCGCCCCCAGCGAGCGCACCAGGTCGGCCTTGGCGCCGCTGGCCACGCCGGTGACCTCGGCGCCGCGCGCGGCCGCGACCTGCACGGCGTACGACCCGACGCCGCCGGAGGCGCCGATGACCAGCACCCGGTCGCCGGCCTCGACGCCGGCGCGGCGGACGACCTGGAGGGCGGTGGCGCCGGAGACCGGCAGGGTCGCTGCCTCCTCGAAGGAGAGGCTGGCGGGCTTGCGAGCCAGGCGGCTGACCGGGACGACCGCGAAGTCGGCGTACGAGCCGTTGGCGGTGCCGATCACCTCGTCGCCGATCGCGAACGACGTCACGTCGGCGCCGACCCGGTCGACGACGCCGGCGACGTCGCGGCCCACGACGGGGAACTTGGGGCGGCGCAGCCCGAAGGCCAGGCGCACGGCGTAGGGCTGCCCGGCCATCAGGTGCCAGGTGCCGCGGTCGACTCCCGCGGCGCGTACCCGCACGAGCACCTCGTCGGGCCCGGGGGTGGGGGCCTCGATCTCGGTGAGCTGCAGGGTCTCGGTGCCGCCGTAGCGGTGCTGCGTGATCGCACGCATCGTGATCTCCGTTTCTTACGTCGTAAGGTTGTGGTGCCCACCGTAGGCTTACGGTGTAAGTTCAGTCAAGGACCAGATCGGGTATAGGAGGCACGGATGGGCAGGAGCGGCCTGACTCGGGCGGGCATCGTGGCGGCGGCGGTGGGGGTCGCCGACGCAGAGGGGGTGGCGGCCCTGTCGATGCGCTCGGTGGGCAAGCGGCTGGGGGTGGAGGCGATGTCGCTCTACCACCACGTGGCCAACAAGGAGGACCTGCTCGACGGCATGGTCGACGCGGTCTTCGCGGAGTTCCACGCCCCCGAGGTCGGGGGAGCGTGGCGCGAGGAGATGCGCGCGCGCCACCACTCGGCGCGCGCGGTGCTGAAGAAGCACCCGTGGGCGGTGGGCCTGATGGACGCGCGCCGCAACGCCGGCTTCGAGACCCTGCGCCACCACGACGCGGTGCTCGGCTGCCTGCGCGAGGCCGGCTTCTCGTTGGCCCTGACCGGGCACGCCTTCGCCGTCCTCGATGCGCACCTGTACGGCTTCCTGGTCCAGGAGCTCAGCCTGGCCTTCGACGGCGAGCAGGACCTCGCCGAGCTGGGGGAGCAGATCCTCACCGCGCTGCCCGAGGGCCAGCTGCCCTACTTCCGCGAGTTCACCCTCGAGCACGCGCTGCAGCCGGGCTACGCCTTCGGCGACGAGTTCGAGGTCGGTCTGGAGCTGCTGCTCGACGGGCTCGCGGCCCGGCTCGAGGGGTCCTAGTCTGTCGAGATGCCCGACGACGAGGTTCTGCACCGCGCGCTGGCGCACGCCCGGGCCTGGCGGGCCGGCGCCCCCGAGCACCCCGTGGGGCCGAGCGCCGGCGTCGAGGAGATGCTCGCGACCTTCGGGGGCCCGCTGCCCGAGCAGGGCAGCGACCCCGCCGCGGTGGTCGACGAGCTGGGCGTGGGCGCGGTCCCGGGGCTGCTGAACATCCAGTCGGGCCGGTTCTTCGGCTGGGTGATGGGCGGCACCCTCCCGGCCGCGCTGGGCGCCGACTGGCTGGTGAGCGCCTGGGACCAGAACGCCGGCCTGCGCGACGCGATGCCGGCGGTCGCGGCGCTCGAGCAGGTGGCCGGGGCGTGGATCCTCGAGCTGCTAGACCTGCCGCGCGAAGCCGACGTCGGCTTCGTGACCGGCGCGACGATGGCCAACTTCACCGGGCTCGCCGCGGGCCGGTTCGCGGTGCTCGACCGCGTCGGGTGGGACGTTCACCGCGACGGGCTGACCGGTGCGCCGCGGGTGCACGTGCTGGTCGGTGCCGAGCGGCACGACACGGTCGACCTGGCGCTGCGCTACCTGGGGCTGGGCGCCCCGTCGGTGGTGGCGGCCGACGACCAGGGCCGGATGGACCCGGCAGCCCTGGCGGCCGCGCTGGCCGACGTACCCGACGGGGCGCCGCTGATGGTGTGCCTGCAGGCGGGCAACCTGCACTCGGGTGCCTTCGACTGCTTCCTCGAGCTCGTCGCGGCGGCCCACGACCGGGGCGCCTGGGTGCACGTCGACGGCGCCTTCGGGCTGTGGGCGCGGGCGACGCCACGACTGGCCCACCTCGCGCGCGGGGTCGAGGCTGCCGACTCGTGGGCCACCGACGCCCACAAGACCCTCAACGTCACCTACGACTGCGGCGTCGCGGTCGTGCGCGACCCGGTGGCGGTGCGCAGCGCGATGGGCGTGCACGCGAGCTACCTGCCCGACGCCGTCGGCCCCGGCAACCCCTACGAGAAGGTGCCCGAGCTCTCGCGGCGCGCCCGCGGCGTGCCGGTGTGGGCGGCGCTGCGCTCGCTGGGCCGCACCGGCGTCGCCGCCCAGGTCGACCGGCTGGCCGAGCGGGCGCGCGGCATCGCCGACGGGCTGGCCTCGGTGGCGGGCGTCGAGGTGCTCAACGACGTCGTCTACACCCAGGTCTGCCTCGCCGTCGGCGACGGCCGCACCCAGGAGGTCTGCGCCGAGCTGACCGGCTCGGGCGAGGTGTGGATGTCACCGTCGCGCTGGCAGGACCGCGACGTCGTGCGCGTCTCGGTCTCCAACGCCGCCACGACCGACGACGACGTACGCCGCACGGTGGCGGCGGTGCGCGCGGCCGTGGCCGGGTGCGGGGGCTAGGAGGGGAGCAGCCTCCAGTGCCCCTCGGAGACCACCTCGACGGTGCCGTCGACCACCACGATGGCCGTCTGGTCGTCGATCGCGTAGGCGGGCCCCGCGATGTCGGCCGCCCACTGCTCTGCCTCGGCCATGGAGTTGCCCGGCATGCCGTCCCTGGCGAGGTGCGGGCAGATCGAGAAGTCGACGAGGCCCAACGTGCTGTCGTCGCCGCCCGGTGGCCGCCACTGGATGAAGTCCTCCCCGACCTCGGGGGTCATCACCATGCTGCCGGCGCTCAGGCCCACCCAGGTCGTCTCCTCCAGCGAGGACAGCAGGTCGGCCAGGCCGGACTCCCGCATCCAGTGGCACAGGTACAGGACGTCCCCTCCCGCGGCCAGCAGGACGTCCGCCTCCCTGACCAGGGGCACCCAGTGCTCCTCGTGGATGCTGGGCAGGGCGGTGAGCTCCAGCACGCCGACGGACCGCCAGCCCAGGTCGACCATCGGGTTGCTCGACCTCCCGCTGATGAACTCCCAGGCCTTCACACCGGGACCGACCGACGGGTGCCCGTACTGGGCCGTGGGGATGCAGAGGGCGGTGGACTCGGCGATCGGCTTGCCCACGAGGTCGACGAGCGCCTGACGGATGCTCGTGTTGGTGACGCCCCCGGAGGTGAGGAGGAGCTTCACCATGCCTCCCGGCGGGTCCGTGGGTCGTGCGCGGCGGCGGCCGGGCTCATCCGGCCTCGACCTCGGAGCGGTCGCCCGACCAGAGGGTGTGGAAGACGCCGTCGCGGTCGGTGCGCCGGTAGGTGTGGGCGCCGAAGAAGTCGCGCTGGGCCTGGATCAGCGCGGCGGGCAGGCGCTCCGAGGCCAGCGCGTCGTACGACGCCAGCGCGGAGCCGAAGGCGGGGGCGGGGACGCCCGCGGTGACGGCGAGCGCGACGACGCGGCGCCAGGCGGCCTCGCCGTCGCGGACGGCCTCGGCGAAGTAGGGGTGCGCGAGGAGGGTGACCAGCGACGGGTCGTCGTCGTAGGCCTCGGCGATGCGGTCGAGGAACCTGGCGCGGATGATGCAGCCGCCGCGCCAGATGCGGGCCATCGCGCCGAGGTCGATGTCCCAGCCGTGCTCCTCGGCGCCGGCGCGGATCAGGTCGAAGCCCTGGGCGTAGGCGACCACCTTGGAGGCGTAGAGGGCGGCGCGCACGTCGTCCTCGAAGCCGTCGGGTGCCGCGGGCACCTCGGGGCGGTCGGTGAAGGTGCGGCGCACGGCGTCGCGGTGCTCGGCCGACGAGGAGAGCGCCCGGGCGAAGACGGCCTCGCCGATCGCGGTGGTCGGGACGCCGAGGCCGAGGGCGTTCTGCACCGTCCACACGCCGGTGCCCTTGGAGCCGGCGTGGTCGAGGATGACGTCGACCAGCGGCCCGCCGGTCTCGGCGTCGTCCTGGCGCAGCACCTCGGCGGTGATCTCGATGAGGTAGGACTCCAGGTCGCCCTCGTTCCACTCGGCGTAGACGTCGGCGAGCGAGGCGGGGTCGTGGCCTCCGATGCGCCGCAGCAGGTCGTAGGACTCGGCGATGAGCTGCATGTCGGCGTACTCGATGCCGTTGTGGACCATCTTGACGAAGTGGCCGGCGCCGTCGCTGCCGACGTGGGTGACGCAGGGCTCGTCCTGGGCGACCGCGGCGATGGAGCGCAGGGCGGGGCCGATGGCCTCCCAGGCCTCCTTCGAGCCGCCGGGCATCAGCGAGGGGCCGTTGAGCGCGCCCTCCTCGCCGCCGGAGATGCCGCAGCCCACGAAGTGCAGGCCGCGCTCGCGCAGCTCCTCCTCGCGGCGGATGGTGTCGTGGAAGTCGGCGTTGCCGCCGTCGATGATGATGTCGCCCTCCTCGAACCGCTCGGCGAGCTGCTCGATGACAGCGTCGGTGCCGGCGCCGGCCTGCACCATGATGATCGCCGTACGCGGCGTGGCCAGGGAGGCGACGAAGTCGTCGATGGTCTCCGCAGCGACGAAGCCGGCCTCGGGGTGCTCCTCGACCAGCGCGTCGGTCTTGGTGGTGGTGCGGTTGTAGACCGCGACCGTGTTGCCCTCGCGGGAGGCCAGGTTGCGGGCGAGGTTGGAGCCCATCACCGCCAGCCCGATGACGCCGATGGTGGCCTCGCCGCTGGTCTGGGTGGTCTGCTCGGTGTCGCTCACAGTGCTCCTCGAGTGGTCGGTGGCGTGCTCCTCTCGACGGTAGGAGGTGCTACCCAGTCGCCGCCTCGCCCTGCCGGTGGTGGGCGCGGAACTGCTGGGGGCTGGTGCCCGTGTGGGAGCGGAAGGCGGTGTTGAAGGCGGTCAACGACCGGAAGCCCGAGCTGTGCGCCACGTGGCTGACGGTGCTCGTGCGCCAGGCTGGGTCGAGAAGGCGCGACACGGCACGCTCGAGCCGCTGCTCGCGGATCATCTCGGCAGGGCTGGTCCCGGCCCGGCGGGTCGCCTTCTGCAGCGAGCGCAACGACGTCCCCAGCAGGGCGGCGAGGTCGTCGGGACCGAATCCGGGTGAGTCCGAGCGCTCGCGGACCAGGGCGAGGGCCTGGGCCGGGAGGTCGGTCGGCTCACGTCGGGGCAGCACCAGTGCTGCCGCCTCGCAGGCGCGGAGGAAGGAGTCGGCGTCGAGGTCGGCGCTCTGTGCCGCGACCTGGCGGAGCATGGCCGCGAAGACGGCACCGGGGCCCCGGCCCAGGTCCCAGACCACGGGCCGGTCGGCGGGCTCCGCGCGCCACCAGGCCCGCGGCAGGCTCAGCACGAGCGCGTGCGCGTGGGCGTCCTGCACGAGCTCGAAGTCGCGCTCCATCGACACCGCGCCGGCCAGCCCGGGGGAGAGGTCGTGCCGGTCGCCGGCCGCGACGATGCGCACCGTGCCCGCGGTCGGCAGGACCACGCGGAGGCTGTCGTCCCCGTCGTGGTCGACGTCTCGCGCCTGCCGGCGGTAGCGCACGGCGTCCGACCAGAACTCCACCAGCTGGACCGCCCCGCACCGCTGCACCTTCGTGCCGCCGCTGAACCCCGTCGGAGAGCCGAAGTCGAGGCTCAGGCGGCCGTGGTTGTCGGTGACGTGGTCGCGCCAGGCGCCGGCGCGAGCAGCCGGCGAGAAGGCGGCGGTGTCGGTGCCGCCGACGAGGTAGTCCACGCTCACGACGAGCACCTGCGGGGCCGTGCGTGCATCCGTCCTCCTTGGGCGCGAAACGGTGAGACCGACCCGAGCGGCATGACTACCGTCACATCGTAGGAGCACCCACCCGACGTACCGGAGGAACTGTCATGGAGCACGTGGAAGTCAACGGGACCCGCCTCGCCTACGTGGATGCGGGGCCGCGCGACGGCGAGGTGGTGCTGCTGAGCCACTCGCTGTTCTTCGACCACTCGATGTTCGAGCCGTTGAGCGCGCTGCTCAACGCGGCCGGCTACCGCACCGTCGCGTACGACCACCGGGGCCAGGGCGAGAGCGCTGCGGCGTCGGCGCGTGAGGAGCTGTCGATGGACAACCTCACGACCGACGCGGCCGCGCTGATCGAGGCGCTGGGCATCGGGCCGGTGCACGCCGTCGGCAACTCGATGGGTGGGTTCATCACGCTGCGCCTGGCGGCGCGCCACCCCGAGGTGGTGCGCACGGTCGCCGCGCTCGGCGCCTCGAGCGAGGAGGAGCACAAGCTGGAGGAGTTCGCGCCCCTGGTGGAGATCCTCGGCCAGGGTGGAGGAGCCCCCGTCATCGACGTGCTGCTGCACATCATGTTCGGCGACGCGAGCCTCGCGGCGGGCGGGCCGGTGGTCGAGCACTGGCGCGAGAAGATGACCGCGCTCGGGCCCTCCATCGGGGATGCCGCCCACCAGGTCATCCACCGCACCCGCATCGTCGAGGAGCTGGACGGCTGCCGGGTGCCGGTCCTGGCGATCGCGGGCGAGCAGGACCACGCCTACCCCCAGCCCATCTCCGGGGAGAACATCGCCCGGGCCGCCGGTGGACGGGACGAGACCGTGGCCGACGCCGGTCACTCGCTGGCCCTGGAGAAGCCGCAGGAGGCGGCCGACCTCCTGCTGCCCTTCTTCAAGTCGGCCTAGGGCTTCCTGCGTACGACGCGCCGGCGCAGCGTGGGGGAGGAGACCACCTCGTAGCCGGCGTCGAGGAAGACCTGCAGCAGCCCCACCGACGCCTCGTCCCAGATCACGGTCTTCCCGGGCTCCGGCTCGGTGGGGTAGCCCTCGAGCACCCGGGCGCCCACGTGGCGCCCGTGCTCGACGGTGGCGGCGGCCAGCTCGTACATCAGCCCCTCGCGGCGGAAGCCCTTGCGCACCACGAAGCAGGTGACCGACCAGACGCCCTCGAGGTCGGGGTCGGTGCGCATCCACGCCTTCTGCCGGTTCCAGATCCGCGGGTAGTTCTCCCGCGGCTCGACCGCCACCCAGCCGGCCGGCTCGCCGTCGACGTACCCGATGAGCCCCGAGGTCGGGCCGGACGTGCCGCAGGCGGTCTGCTCGAGCAGGGCGGTGTCGCGCTGCTCCTGGGTGGAGTCGCGCCAGATCCAGCCCGCCACCTTCAGCCCCTGGCAGCGGCACTTGCGGGCGCCGCCGGCGGCGAAGACCGCCTCGACGTCCTCGGTCGTGGCCTCGTTGGCCGGTCGCCAGGTGAACTCGGGCATGCCGGATCGTCTCAGTCGCGCCAGAACAGGTGGTGGACCACGCCGTCCCGCCCGGGTACGACGTCGCGGTGGTAGCGGTCGAGCAGCTCGTCGGGGGAGTCCCAGAGCCGCGTCCCGCCGCCCAGCTCGAGCGGTGCCACCGAGACGTGGAGCGTGTCGACGAGCCCGGCGTCGAGGAACTGCCGCACGGTGGTGGCGCCACCACCGAGACGGACGTCCTTGCCGTCGGCCGCCTCGAGGGCGCGCGCCAGCACGGTCGCGGGGTCGCCGCCCAGGAAGTGGAAGGTCGTGTCGGAGAGCGTGAAGGACGGCCGCTCGTGGTGGGTCATCACGAAGACCGGGGTGTGGAACGGCGGCTCGTCGCCCCACCAGCCCTGCCACTCGTGGTCGGTCCACGGGCCGCGCTGGGGGCCGAACTTGTTGCGCCCCATGATCTCGGCGCCGATGTCGCGGTGGAACTCGCGCACCAGGTAGTCCTCCAGGCCGCGGCTGCCACCGCCGTCCGCCCGGCCGGGCCAGCTCGCGGTGCCCAGGGCCCAGCCGAGGAGGGTCTGCGGGTCGGCGTGGCCGAAGGGGCGCTCGAGGCTCTGGCCCTCGCCGGCGGCGTACCCGTCCTGAGACACCCCGAAGTTGTGGACCCTGACCAGCTGCGTCATCGCTGCTCCTCACCGCAGATGCGTGGTTGACACGATGGCAGACCGGGCGGGCGCGCCGCACTCATCGCTGACGCGTCGAGGGTCAGGCGTCCTCGGTCAGGGTCGTGGGCGGCAGCCAGTCGGCGCCGAGCAGCTCGGCGAGGTCGGTGAGGCCGGTGGTGTCGCTGCCGACGGTGTCGGAGGCGGCGGCGATGCGCTCGACCATCACCCTGCCGACCTGCTCCTCGACGGTGCCCTCGGCGTAGGCGATGTGCCACGGCGAGACCTGGTGGTCGCGGTGGGTGCGGCCGGTGACCTGGCGCCCGGCGATGCCGGAGAAGCGGGCCTGGTGGAAGACGCCGACGCGGGGCTCGGTGCTGGCCTGGCGGCCGTCGGCGAGGCTCTCGCCGGCGTGCAGACTGATGGAGGCGACGGTGGTGAAGACGCAGACCTTGGCCTGCCCGGTCTGGAACCGCAGCCGCTCGGCCTCCGGGTCGAACCGGTCGCGGCCGTAGATCGTGGCGACCTCGATGCCGGAGTCGCGCAGCCGGTCGGCGATGGGGTCGGCGGCGGTGGCGACGAACTCGACCGAGCAGCCCACCTGCCGCTCGGCCTGCACCTGCTGGGCGATCCAGTCGACGGTGGAGTCGACGCGGATCAGCCCGGCCTTCTGCCGGAAGCGCAGCAGCGCGGCCCGGCCCTTGGCGGTGTTGCGGCCGCGGCGGGCGATGTCCATCTCGCGGCAGAACTCGCCCCACTCGGCCTCGTACGCCGCCCGCTCGGCCGGCGTGAGGGTCACCGGCATGCCCGAGATCGGCACCGACCCCCACGGGGCGGCGCGGTGCAGCATCGCCGGGGGCTGCTCCTCGTCGAGCCAGCCGCGCACCAGTTTGAGGTCGGCGGCGCGGCGGGCCGGGTCGGTGGTCCAGGTCGCGCCGTAGCGACCGTGCTCGACCTCGACGCCGTGGCGCTCGAGCGCGGTGGCGAACGCGACGCCGGGCTGCGTGGCCGAGGTCCACTCCTTCATGGGCTCGTCGAGCACCTGCGCGTAGGCCGGGGCGAGGTAGGGCAGCTCGAGGGGCGTGTGGCCGGGGGTGGCGGTGGTGGCGATGACGAACGGCGCCTTGTCGTGGGGCTTGGCGTGCCCGGAGATGCGCGCCCAGAGCTTCCACCGCTTGGTCGTCGTACGCCGCAGCGCGTGGGCCTCGTCGGCGATGATCACGTCCCAGGTGTGGTCCTTGACCTTCTCGAGCCGGTCCCAGGTGATCACCACCCACTCGAGCCCGCCGTCGCCGAGCGCGGTGATGGTGCGGCACCAGTGGCCGATCGTGATGGCGGCTGGCCGGTCGGCGACCACGAGCACGCGTTGCGCGCCCCGGAGATCGCCGACCGCCGTCGCTCCGAGGACTGCCGAGATCGTCTTGCCGACGCCGGGCTCGTCGGCGAGCAGGAACTGCCGCCCGCCCGCCGCGGCCCGCTCGGCGATCGCGTCGGCCGCCTCGAACTGGAGCCGGCGCGGCTCGAGCGAGTCGGTCGGCTCGGGGGAGGGCGTCGGGTCGTTGGGGTTGAGCGTGTTCTCGATGAACCGCCCCAGCGTGTGTGGCCCCGGCGCGTACGGCGCCAGGTGCGCCGGCAGCGCGCGCCCGACGTGGAGGTGGGTCTTGACCGCCGGGTGCCAGCTCGCGCCGTCGACTTGCGTCCCGTACGGCACGTCCAGCACCCACACCCGCTCGCCCGGCCCGGCGACGGGCAAGGGCCGGGGTGCGCTGCTCTTGCGCGAGCCGCCGCTACGTCGACGCGCACCGGATCGACGAGAGTTGGCCATCCGCTGACGCTATCGGGGCCGCGACTGGGAACCGGGTCGGCACGCCAAGTCGAGTTCTCCGATGATGGCTCCATCGCGGGGCTAGGGTGCCGAGCACTGGTCTTTACTTTCGCAAGGGGAATCGCGTGGCTGAGGAGTCCTGGCATGAAGCTCGTCTGATCCCGACCTCAGGGATCTCTGGGGTGGAGGAGCAGGAGCGACGAGCGACCTCGGCCCTGCTGGCGGTCATGAGCGTCGTCAAGGAGTTCGGCCGTGCCCTGCTCGGTCCGGTCGGGGCCATCGCTGGCAACGTCGAGACGTTCATCGAGGTCCCGTTCGCTGTGGGCGACGGGAGGAAGGTGATCCCGGACGGCCTGGTCAGGGTCACCCGCGGCCAGCGTTCCTGGACCGCGCTGGTCGAGGTCAAGACCGGCAAGAACGAGCTCGACACCGCGCAGCTCGAGAACTACCTCGACGTCGCCAAGGAACAGGGCTTCGATGCGCTCATCACGATCAGCAACGAGATCCCGGCGGTGGCAGGTCAACACCCCACGAAGGTCGACAAACGGAAGCTCAAGAAGGTCGCGCTCCACCACTGGTCCTGGACCTACATCCTCTCGACGGCGGTGATGCAGAAGGAGCATCGCGGCGTCACCGACCCGGAGCAGGCGTGGATCCTGGGCGAGCTGATCAGGTATCTGGAGCACCCGCGTTCGGGGGCCATGGAGCTCGAGGACATGGGTTCCGCCTGGGTGCCCGTCCGCCAGGCCGTGACAGCCGGCACGCTGCGCGCCAACGACCAGCAGGTCCCTGAGGTGGTCGCACGCTTCGACGCGCTCCTCCGGTACACCGCGCTGCGCCTCGGCAGGCAGCTCGGCACCGACGTCCTCCACGTGCTCAGCCGCAAGGAGCAGGCCGATCCCTCGCTGCGGGCGCAGGCGCTGACGGCGAGCCTGGTCGAGAACGGCTGCCTCGCGGGCACCATCCGTATCCCGCACACGGTGGCACCCCTGGAGATCCGGGCGGATCTGCGCGCCGGACGCATCACCGCCTTCCTGGACATCGACGCCCCCAAGACCGGGAGGCCCGCCACCCGAGTGAACTGGCTGGTCCGGCAGCTCAAGCACGCCCCGGAGGGGGTCCGCATCGAAGCCTTCGCGGTGGGCGCGCGAGGGCCCGGTGCGACGGAGCTCTTGGCCAAGGTGCGTGAGGACCCCTCCTGCATGGTCGCGGATCCCAAGCGGGACCTACGTGGTTTCCGGGTCGAGATCAGCGCCCCGCTGGGCACCAAGCGTGGCCGCGGCCGTGGGGCCTTCATCGACTCCGTCATCGACCTCGTCGACGACTTCTATACAGACGTCGTCCAGCACCTCAAGGCGTGGACCGCTTCGCCGCCCAAGATGCGTGAGACACCGGCCGAGGAGCCCGACGTCAGCCCTCAGCTGGTCTCGACGTCGCTCTCTTCGCAGGACGGACAGGACGAGGCGTAGGGGCGGACGGGCGGGTGAGAGCTGGTGGGTGCCCAGCGGCTCTGTTTCCATGAGCCATGGCTTTCGACCCGCCCGCTGCACGCGACCTTTCCGGCGCAGAACCCTTCGATGGCCTTGACGCATCCGTCGTTGACTTCTGGAGGTTCGCGATGAGCGACCTCCGCACCAACAACGTCCGGGGTTACCTGGCCGAGTTCCTCGTCGCGCGCGCCGTGGGCTCGACGAGCCCACGGGTGGAATGGGCCCCATGGGACGTGACTGCGCCAGACGGGACCAGGATCGAGGTGAAGTCGTCTGGATTCCTCCAGTCGTGGGCACAGAGGAGGTTGAGCACTCCGAGGTTCCAGGTCTCGGCGGCCTACGGATGGGATGCAGGGACGGGCGCCTGGTCCGAGGAACAGGGATTCAACGCAGACGCCTACGTGTTCTGCCTCCACACGGCGAAGACTCACGATGAGTACGATCCGCTCGCCCTTTCTCAGTGGCAGTTCTACGTCGCGGCACGCCAATCGATCGAGGACCTGGCCGGAGCCGCCATGGGCCTCCCAAGGCTCGCGAGGGTCGCCGGTGACCCAGTGCTCTATGCGGGCCTGCGGGACGCGATCGCTGTCGCCGCAGAGAGGACTCGGCTCATCAACTGGTCATGACCGACCTGTGTGCGAGGCGTCCGGCACGTGGCGTCACGACGCAGGTACTCGATGGGCGTCAGACCCTCTCGAGATCTTCGGCAAGCCGCACGACTGCGTCGCCTATCGCAGAGGAGGCCTCGATGAGTCTGTCGGACGAAACACGTCCGCCGTCGACTTGGAGCGACCGCAGGATCGCCTTGACCCGGGCGCTCTCGGCCGCGACGGCGCGGTAGATGGGCGACTGGTTGTCCCCGTTCGCGGCTGCCAGGGCTAGTTCCGCAACCTCGATGAACTTGGCGTTCATGACGTCGAAGTACTGCTGGAGGACCGCGACGATCTGCGCCTGGTTCTCGAACTCGGCCGGGTCGAAGGCGTCGTCGCCGCCAGCGCGGTCGTGCAGAACCTGAGCAGCGTGGTTGCAGGACTGGACATCGCCGCTCTCGTTGTAGGTGAAGAGCGCCACTGCGGCATCGTTGGCGTACTCCACCGCGGCCTTCGTGTAGCCGGACAAGCTGTAGAAGAGCGCTGCTCCGCGACCGTGGGCGGCTCCGCGAAGTTGCTGGATGACGGGAGCGCCGATCGGCGTCGCGTAGTGCTTCACCTGGGCCACTGCATCGGTCGCCCGGACGTCGAGGCCGCCGTCCGCGCCTGGAGGAGTCATCTTGGCGTCCTCGAAGCCGAGCTTCTGCATGTGCCAGGCCGCGAGGGCCTCGGCCTGCTGCCAGGAGGAGACGGCAGGACCGGCCTGTTCGTCAGGCACGGCTTCGATCTGCGGCGCGTCGCGTTCGAGGGCCGGGACTTGCTCAGCCGGGACAGACACCGCCCGCGTGGGAACATCGTCCTGGGGAACCGCGACAGGCATCGGGCTAGGTGCAACCGGGGCAGCCGGCACCTGGGGCGCGGCGATGGGCGGCACCGGCTCTTGGGCAGACCGCCACCGGAGGTAGTCACGGTTGACGAAGAGGCCATAACCGATGAGGACGAGCCACAGGACCGCCGCGTAGCCTGCGCCGACCTCCTGCATGAGCTCGACGGGCGTCAACAGCAGGACGAGGCCGAGGAGGCTGAACGCGGTCGTGACGAAGGCGCGGCGCTTCCAGGCGGTCGAGCGGACACGGACGGCGCAGTAGATGAAGCCGATGCATGAGAACGATCCGACTCCCAAGGCCACCGCCAGGAGCCAGGCACTATGGCGGACCTTCCACGCGAGGCTGCGAGTGGCGAAGGAGGCGGTGTCGGACATGCGGGAAGTCTGTCAAACACTGCCGACACTCGTCCGACAACGTTGGCTGTCCCCCCGCTGGGTAGCAGCGTCCCGCCCGCTCAGCCGGCCGCGCGGATCGAAGCGGGATGCTTGTTTCGTCCTCCATCTCCCGGCGCGACACTCGCGGCGGAAAGACGCACCACATCGTTGGCAACCGTGGCGGCACGACGGCCAACGGTGTTCGCCGTCGTGCCTGAAGCGGTGGCTGACCATCGACGAGCGGAAGCCACGCGGCCCGGTGGCTCGGGCTAGCCGGTGGGCGAGTCCGAGGCGCTTCGAGGCCAACAAGCCAATCAAGCTTTTCGAGCAGGAGAACGAGGTCTGCGCCGGGCGGCTGCCTATCTCGCGCGGGCGCATCTGCCGGGTAAATGATGTACCCGATCGTCCGCGAGCTGGCCGTCGACGCGATTCCCGTCGCGGTGACGTGCCGGATGCTGAAGATCGCCCGCCAACCGTACTACCGCTGGCTGGCCTGTCCGGTGACCGTAGCCGCTGGCGGCGGCCTACCGAGCGAACGCGTTGTTCGATGCCCACCGCGACGACCCCGAGTTCGGGTACCGGTTCCTGGTCGACGAGGCACGCGTAGCCGGTGAGCCGATGGCGGAGCGGACCGCGTGGCGGATCTGCTCGCAGCGCGGCTGGTGGTCGACGTTCGGCAAGAAGCGCGGCAAGAACGGCAAGAAGCCAGGGCCGCCGGTTCACGACGACCTTGTGCGCCGTCACCGACGACAAAGGCTCGGGTTCGGCACGAGTTCACCGCGCGTCGTTGTTCCGGCGGTGTACCGCGACCCCTTGACAGAGTGAGGGCGGGTGGCGCAAGCTCGGTGGTACACCATCGGAACAACGGGAGTCGTCGTGAAGTTCTACACCTCCACCAAGAGTCGTAACCAGGGCCGCGAGAGTTGGTCCGTCATCTTCCGCCATCCCACGCGACTCGATGCTGGTACTGGCAAGCCGGGGCGGCGGGTCCGTCGAGGGCTCGGCACCACCGACGAGGCGGAGGCGACTCGGCTGATTGAGCAGCTGAACGAGATCCTGCGGACGCCGGAGCTCTGGGAGCCGACGGCGAGGGCAACCGCCAACGGCCGCTTCGATTCGCGGGTGGTCGACATCTTCTACGACGGGCTCGAGGCCACCAAGGTGGACTTCCGCGAGCTGCGGGAGGCGATCCTGCCGCTCCCTACGGCGGACGGAGGTTACCGCACGGTGCTGCTACTCGGTACCACCGGTGCCGGCAAGACCACGGTCGCCCGCCAGCTGCTCGGTACGGACCCGGCGATCGAGCGTTTCCCGTCGACCTCGACCGCCAAGACCACGGTGGCCGACACCGAGCTGATCACCACGGGTGGGGGCCTTTACCGCGCGGCGATCACGTTCGTGCCCCGCGACGAGGTGATCGACTACCTCACGGAGAACGTCTCGGAAGCAGCGCTGGCGGCCTACCGCGGCCGCAGTGATGAGGAGATCGCACGGCTGCTCCTCGACCACGTGAACCAGCGCTTCCGCTTCAGCTACGTGCTGGGCAGGGGAGCGCCGCAGGACGAGGACGACCTGGCGGACGACGCGGTGGAAGACGACGCAGTCGACGAGGACGACATCGATCCGGATGAGTACGGACAGGTCGATCTGGCCGTCACTGCGGAGGTGATCGCCACTGCCGTGACGCGTGTGAAGGCTGTGGTCGAGCGGCACGCCAGCAACGTGATCGAGAACCTCGCCGACATCGAGGAGGATGAGCGCGTCCTGGCCGAGTACATCGAGGAAAGCCTCGACACGGACCTGCGCCAGTCCGACGAGTTCCACGAGATCGTCGACTCCCTGGTCGATGAGATCGAGAAGCGCTTCGCCACCCTCGAGGTCGGCGAGCTGAAGCGCAACCGCCAGGGCTGGCCGATGACTTGGTCTTGGGAGTCGGAGGACCGTGCAGCGTTCATTAAGGTGGTTACGCGCTTCTCCAGTAACTACGCGAAGCTGTTCGGACGTCTCCTGACGCCGCTGGTCAACGGCATCCGGGTGAGTGGGCCGTTCGAGCCGGAGTGGGCCTCGGAGCCGGTTCGGCTGGTGCTGGTCGACGGGGAGGGGCTTGGGCACACCCCGAAGTCGGTCGCCACGCTCTCGACCCACGTTGCCGAGCAGCTCCAGGAGGTCCACGCTGTGCTGCTGGTCGACAACGCCGCTCAGCCGATGCAGGCGGCCCCAGTCGCGGCCTTGAAGGGCATCGCAGTGTCCGGCAACGCGTCGAAGCTCCACATCGTGTTCACGCACTTTGACCAGGTGCAGGGCGACAACCTGCCCACGTTCTCCGCCAGGGAGCAGCACGTGCTTGCGTCGGTTGAGAATGTGCTCAAGGCGATCGGCGACGAGCTCGGCCCCTCGGCGGAGCGGGTGCTGCGTCAGCGGCTCGACCGTGCTCGCTTCTTCGTCGGCGGCATCCAGGACAAGCTGGACGCGAAGCGGAAGCTCGGAGCCCGCTCGATCAAGGAACTCGACGACCTGCTCTCGCTGCTCGCTCACCCGGAGCAGGCTGCTGCAACCGGTCCCAGCCGTCCGGTGTTCGACCGCATGAACCTGAGTCTCGCGGTCATGGAAGCGGCCAGAACGTTCCACACCCGGTGGCACGGTCTGCTCGGGCTGGATCTGAACCCCGATGCACCGAAGGAACACTGGACCCGCGTCAAGGCGCTCAGCCGGCGTCTGGCCGAGGGCTGGAGCGATGAGTACGACAACCTCAAGCCGGTCGCGGACCTGCGCTACCACCTCCAGCTGCAGGTGTACCTGATGCTTCAGCGCCCGGTGCGCTGGGAGAACGGCGAGCCGAGCGACGATGAGAAGCAGGCCATCATCGACGCGATGTCCAACGCCGTCACGAACAGGCTCGTCGAGCTGTCCAAGCGCCGGCTGGGGGAGGACGTCAGGCTGGGGTGGCAGGAAGCCTATGCCCAGCGGGGCCCGGGCTCGACGTTCGTCCGCGCGCGCATCATCGCCTCGGACGTCTACGACCGAGGCGCTCCTGTCCCCACCGTCAGCGCCTCTCCCGACCAGAACCGCTTCCTCAAGGACGTGGCCCAGGTCGTGAGCGACGTCGCGGCCGACTTCAACGTCGTCCTCGAGTAGGGGCATGACCCTGTGGTCAGTACTCACCCGCTGCACCGGCAGGACCGAAAGCCGTCGGCCGAGTGGGGCGTTCGCGAGTTGGCGGTAACCGAGACTACCCCGTTTCGGTCGTCCAGACGTCTTGCTCCCACGACTCGATCGTCGCCTCCTCGGCGTACGGCAAATCGTCGCCCTCTCCGGCGTCCCACGTCGCGGTGAAGGTGAACGTGCCCTGCACGACCGCATCGCCTTGCAGGTCGAGAATGGTGGTGGTCCAGCCGTGGGGGTTGTCGCGGACAAGCGAGGCTGCAAGATGTGACTCGAATTCGCCCGAGAAGGTGAACTCGAAGCGCGCTTTGGAACGTAATGACTCGGCAGCGGTGATGTCGACGCGGAAGTAGTGGGCGGTGGGCGGCCCAGATGTCGTGGGGCCCCACACCTCCTCGTCTCCTGTGCCCTCAAGTGCCGATTGCACCCGGTCGTGGATCTGCTGCCACAGGTCAGCGATCGGCGCCTGGACGACAGTTTGAATGGGCACGCCGCCAAGGGTCTCGAGCAGCTGGGCCGCCCGCTTGGACGAGTACTCGAGCTCGATGGCGGTCTCCAAGAGTTCCCCGCCGCCCACCTCGACCTCGACAACCCTGTACAGGGCAAAGTCGGCGAGGTCGTCCCCTGCCGCCGCCTGTTTGCGCACGATCGATGGCATGTTCTCCTTGAAGAAGGTGCGGGTCTGCTCGTCGTCGAGGTCGGCAGCGCTCAGGGTCACGAACGCCGCGGCTAGTCCACGACGGTTGGTGAACTCGCGAACACGCCGCTCGACTTCCGGCTTGAACCGCTGCGCCGTCCTGAGGTGCGATGCCACGACGGGCAGGTGGGTCATGTCCAGGCTGCCCTTGGTCCCGGGGCCGTTGCAGCGTCCGCAGATCGGTGCCAGGTTCGCCGGGTTGTTGAGGTCGAAGTCGTGCGGGAGTCCCAGGCGCGATAGGGCTTGTTCGAGCGCGCGCCCCCTGAGCGTCTTCGGGATGATGTGGTCGGTCTCGATGTCGGCGAAGTCCTTCAGCTTGCCGCACCAGTAGCACCTGCTCTTGTAGAGGCTGTGCAGCACCGACCGGAGCACATCGGGGTCCTTGCCGCCGTAGCTGATGGCCGAGGTACGGGACGCCTTCCTGTACTCGGTCATCTAAGGCCGCCTTGCATATGCGTGCGGTGACGGCACAGGGCAGAGCTCCACCCTCTGGCGGCCGCGCGAGTCGGGAACACCACACAAGCGTATGTGGGGGTGGCCGGCGGATGTGCCGCCTCTGAGGAGAGCTATGCCGGAGGCGGTCGCATAGCTTTGGCGGCACCCCACAGCGGCGGCACAAGTTGTACACCGGGTGGTCGCGAAGCGCGAGCACGGAACGAGATCAAGTGGTGGGTGTCGGGATTGCTCGCAGCGTCGAAGCCAAGGAGGTTCTCGAGCACCTGCTCTGGCGAGTACACAACATGATTGCTAGCGGCGTGAGACTTGCTGGATCGGTCGTAGAGGGGGCTTCCGGTCCATTGAGCAGCCCAGTCAGGATGACCCACTCGGGCGATGCACCCGACGAAGCCTCGATCTGCACCTGCAAACTCGCCACCCGGGAAAAGCTAGGACGGTCTTCCGACGACATCTGTGTACTTGTTGCTTCTGCTGGCGAAGGCTTCGCGGGTCCCCTCCAAGACATCGATAGCGGATTGACCAATCTCTAGTTCAGCGAGCGAGCCACATCGGTAATGGAACTGCCCGTCAAAGGTCGCCACAATGATCTGGTCGGCGTCACCAACAACGGCGAAGTTGGGATTGTGCGTCACTGCGATGATCTGTCGCCTCCGAACGGCCTCCTGCAGAGCTGGGACGAGGACGTTTCGAACGGTCTGATTGTCGAGATTCTCCTCTGGCTGATCGAGCAATAGCGGACGCTCCGACTTGTCGACGAGGAGGTAGAACAGCAGCAGAACTAGCCCACGCTGGCCTGGTGAGAGCTCTGAGAGTTCTGCGCCATCCGAGCGGATGATGTACTGGCTCTGGAGCCACTCAAGGCCGTAGATGGCGCTCAAGAGGTCTGCAGGCGTATGACCGCTGCGCATGATTGAGTCCAAGGACCGCGATGCGCCGTCTGCTCTGCCGCCTTCGCGACCCAGACGGTCGACCAGCGCCGTTAGCGCTACCCAGAGTTCCTCAGCCTCGTTGAGGCTGACATGTCCGAGGAGCAAGCTGTCTCGGTCCGGCGCGTTCATGTCGGGGAGCTGTCCGAGCCTCTGGCGATTCACCATGTCTGACCATCGGTTGGCGAAGTCGCGGACCCTGAACTCGACGTCGAACGCTAGCCGGGCCTCCTTGGCCAGATCATTGTTCTCCACGAACTCGGTCGCAGGCTGGTATGCCGCTCGCTGGAGTTCCATTACAGAGGTAAGCGCCTCGTGAACGTCCTGGAAGGCTTCGCGCAACTCCATAGTGGCTCCGGCAATGGCTTCGGGAATGCCCGCTAGTTCGATCTCCAGCGCGGATATCCCTCTGATGCTCTCCGGATCGCCCGGCTCACCCGTCAGCCCTTGCTGTTGGGCGCGCAAGTCCGACTGGCGTGTCAACAATGCCTGGGCTTCCTCGTTCAAGGACTGAAGCCCCAGCTGCTTCTCGACCACACCCTTGGATGCAACCGCGAGTTGATCGTCCAGGCCTCCCGACTCAGTCTGGGTGCGCTCCAAACCTTCAATCTCTTCTGCCCGTGCGGCGATCCATGCCGTAACGGCCGAGTCCTCGTAGGAAATTTCGAGGAGGGACTCCGAGGCGGCTCCGATCCGGGCCCCGACGTCGTCCGCCGCCGCTCGCGCGTCCGCTATGGCTGATTGCAACCGAACTCGGAGCTCGGACACTGCGGTCATGGTTGCGCGGACTTCGTCGCTGTGACGGTGAATTTCCTCAATAGCGTCGACCACGGTTTGCCTGTTCTCGCGCGCGGCCCGGAGATCGGCGGCCTGCTGTTGCTGTTCGGCATTGCCGCCCGACTCGATCTCTGTCGTGACTTCCTCAAGCGCAGCCAAAACCTCTGCGAGCTGTGCTTCCAAATCTCGGCGGCGCCTAGGAAGGTCGAGCAATTCAAGTTCGACGCGTCTATGACGCAGTGCAGAGAGGGCCTCCGCGCTACGAGTGATCCTCGCGCGTGCCTCGGCCAAGGCAGTCCGGAAGGAGGTCCCTTTTTCCTGTAGCAATTGCCGGAGGCTAGTGGCCGAACCTCGGTCCGCGTCTTCGATGTGACGGAAAACGACTCTCTCGATCTCGCCTTCAAAGTCTTGCTTTGTCGAACTGTTCGGGTCAGCTGAACAGACCTTCTCGATGAGAGACTGCGGCAGATAGTCAACGCGGATGGCAGAGGCGGGAGCGAAGTCATCGTTCAGACCCGAGGACGAGGTCGACCCATCCGCCCACTGAACCTCGGAACGGTAGGCGCTCGCCACTGAGCGCTGAGCCCCGAAGCGCTTGCTGTTTAGGAAGGAGAAGTCCTCGTGACGGTCGCTGTTTGACGCCAGGGCAATGCTGTCCAGAAGGGCGGACTTGCCTTGTCCCTTGTTGCCGATGACAACGACGAAGCCCGGATTCATCTCGAGGTCGGAGTCGAACAGCCGCGTCTCGGCCTGGTCGTCAACCGGCCGTAGGCGAACCTGCGTGATGACCGAGCGGGGCGAGTGAGCGACGCGGGTAAGGACGTCGGGGCGTTCCGCAGTTGTCACCCTGTGGTCGTACTCCTGGAGCGCCTGCCGCAGGCCCTTGAAGGACGGATCGGCATTTACCCACGTGAAGCAGTTCCCCAGCCTCGTGTGAGAATCGGACTCTGCCCACGTGTGAGCGTCGCTGCAGTCCAAGAGATGGTGGCGGACGGTCGCCGCCCGGAGCGATTCGAGAGACTTTACGAATGCCTCTCTAGTCTTCGCTGCTGTGAAGACCGCCTGCACGCTGTTGATGATTGTCTTCTTTTGCGCGATGGACCCGACACTCCACTTGATCGTGTCCCACTCAACCTTTCCCAACGCAAGCATGACGTGCTCGCGGAGGTAGGAGTTGTCCGCGATGCCCTTGCGGAGCAGCTCGAAGTTCACGTTGAGGTTGTTGAAGCCAACTTCAAGCGGAGACTTGTGTGCGAAGTCTCCCTTCTTGTCGTCAGGAGTTGACTCGATGATCCTCTGGCCGAGGCGGTCCATTGAGGCTCGTGTCGGTACCTCATTCCAGTCCACCGGCTCTAGGTCCGGGGTCAACTGGTATCGGCATCGCATGATCGATCCGAGCTGTTGGGCCAGGTCATCGATTGCTTCGCTTGGGTCCAGGATGAGATGGACGTTGATTCGCTTCAGACTGCCTTCGCTACCGCTGAAGGTGTCACAGCGAACTTCAATGACTGGGAAGATCTCGTCAATGTTCGCCAGGCGGCCTTCCTCTTTGGCGGCCCGGACCTTGTTATATCCGTCGAGGAACCAGTAGTCGTTGATCCCGAGGACCCGCATGTCCTGAGGCAGGGCCTCCAACTCATTGATGAACCGGGGCCAGCGGTCTGCTTCGGCACCCTTATAGTCCTGCACGATGGAGTCGGGAGTATGAACGTGTAGGTCCCACATCCGCCACTCGGAGCCGCGTGGATATGCGCTCAATGCCTGTCCCTCCCCCGTGCGGAGCCTGCCGAGTCCTCAGGTTATGCCCGGCCGTTCCTAGGTAACGGGATTTCGGGCATGCACCCCCACGCCCATACAGACAGGCAGGCTCGTGGTGCGACCTTGGAGATCCCGGGCATTGGGAGGGAGCGCGTCTTACTGGGCGGTAGGACGCTGGTCCGCCGGGTCCGTTGTGCCTGAACTGATATCGCGTTCACGCAGGTCAGCGTGGGTGCGGCGGGACTGTCGGTGGCTGGTGCTTGAGTGGGTGCATGCTGATCGAGACGGACCTCGCGGGTGGTCCGGTTCGGGTGGATGACCTGGACCGGGACTCGGTGCTGTGGTTCGCCGAGCAGGCCAAGGCACGTGAGGCCGCGGCGGCGTTGGCGGTGCTGCACGCGACGATCCGCTGGTGCGAGACCAACACCGTCGAGGACCCGAAGTGGGCGGCGGGGTTCGGGGAGGTCGGCGGCGACCTGGACTGCCCGGAGAAGATCGGTGGCGACGGGCGACCGATGGTCGCGGCGTTCTCCGCCGAACCCCTCGCCGCGGCGATGGAGATCTCCACGACCGCCGCCCTGACGTTGATGGCTGACGCGCTGGAGCTGGCGCACCGGCTGCCGCGGGTGATGGCCCGCGTCGAGGCCCTCGAGGTGCCGGTGTGGCGCGCCCGCAGCATCGCCCAGGCCACCTCGTCGCTCTCCCCCGAGGCGGCTGCCTACGTCGACGCCGAGATCGCCGCCCGTGCGCACCGGGTCGGGCCCGTGGTGCTGGCCCGGCTCGTCGAGACCGCCCGGGCCCGCTACGACACCGACGCCCATCAAGAGGCCGAAGAGTCCGCGCGGGAGACGTGGGACGTGACGCTGACCCACGGCGACGGCCGCGACCAACGGTGGTTGGGGACCTCGTGGATGCAGATCACCGGCGACACCGCCACCCTGGCCGACCTCCACGACCTCGTCGGTCGGATCGCCCACGACCTGCTCGCCACCCACCCCGACCTGTCACTGGCGCGGCGTCGGGTGCTGGCGCTGCAGGTCATCGTCGACCGCGCCCGCGCCCACGGCGACACCCCCGCACCCGGGCGTCCGTACAAGGCCTACGTGCACCTCACCGCAACCCCCGACGGCGACATCACGCCGCTGGGACGAGTGGAGGACCACGGCCCCGCGACCAGCGCAATGATCCGCGACTGGCTCACCGGCGCCCGGGTCACGGTGACCCCGGTCCTCGACCCCGACCGCGGCGACCCCGTCGATGCCCACGACCCGCCGCAGTGGATGCACGAGCTGGTCATCCAGCGCGACCAGCACTGCGTCTTCCCCGACTGCCGCCGCCCAGCCAGGCGCTGCGACCTCGACCACATCGACCCCTACGACCCCCACGGACCACCCGGCCAGACCCACCCAGGCAACCTCGCCCCCTTGTGCAGACGACATCACCGGGCCAAGACCACCACCGACCCCACCAAGCAGTGGCGCTACCGACGCATGGACCACGGCCACTACACCTGGACCGGACCCCAGGACCAACGACTCGTCGTCGTCCCCGGCATCGGGACCTACTCGCCCCTCTGAAGCCAGAGGGGAGGGCTACTGACGACCCATCATCCCGGCCTGCGACACCCCGGCGCGCGTGCCTGCCTCGGCCTTCGCGACGCTGCTCAACCAGCCCGACGTCGACGCGTTCGCCGTCGAGCTCCACGAGTGCATCGCCGCGTCGTCGGCGGCGTACCAGGGCACGTAGCGGTCGCCCACCCGCACCTGGCGCACGTCGGGCGCCTCGCCGTCGTCGAGGCGCACCGCGTCGTTGCGACAGACCTCCACCTCGCGCTCGGTGCCGTGCGGGGGAGTCCACGACACCGTCGTCACCGCCGGGCCGTGCTGGGGGTTGAAGAAGCACGGCCCGCGACGCTCCGGCAACGGCTCGTCGGCCCGCAGCGCCAGCACCGCCGCCCGCGCGTAGCGGCCCTTGTTCAACAGCTCCTCGACCGAGCCGACCTCCTGCACCGTCGACGCCCCCTCCAGCGCCGCGGCGGCCGCCGCGTACGCATCGAGCGCCTCCTGGTGGAAGTCGCGCACCTCGTGGCTGTGCGAGCCCTCGAGGTCGACGTCGAGCTCGGCGACCTGCTCCCCGAGCACCGTCACGTCCTCGCGCGCCAACCGCCTGGCCGAGCGGAACTCCTCGGCCGCCTGCAGCTCCCGCTCACGACGATCCCGACGGGCTCCCCACGGTGTCCTCATGACTCTTCTTTACCCTGCGCCCCCGATCTCATGCACCCCGGGCCACCGGCCAGCAGACCAGCGTGCGCCACTGCTGCGGGTCCGGCTCGGCCTCCGGGTCGCTCAGGTAGGACTCCCACGGCGGCCCTGCCGGCACCATGCCCTGCTCGCCCATCCACGACTCCATCGCGGCGTACGTCTCGACGACCTTGTCGTAGGGGCCCGTGTGCAGCGCCTGCGCCACCTCGCCGCCCGGCAGCAGCCGGTCGTGCACCCCCTCCGCCTCGCCCGTGCCGCCCGTGGCCCCCGTCGCCGCCGAGACCGGGAAGCCCGCCTCGACCTCCACCGTCTCGCCCGGCATCGACGGGAACAGCCCGAACGGTGGGCCGACCAGGTCGACCCCCGCCGCCGCGGCCGCCGCCGGCACCGCCGAGAAGGCCCGCCCGAAGAGGCTCGGCAGGTCGGGCGGTGCGACGTCGCCGTGCACGGCGAGCGCGGGCTGCGGCGCCAGGGTGACGATCTCGACCGGTGAGGTGACCATGCTCCACCCTGCGCCTCCGGATCTCCCAAGACAACCAACCGGCGCCACCGCGCGTCGTACGCTGCACACTCCCGTCTCGAGAAGGCTCCCCCCCATGCCCCGTCGCACCGCGCTGCTCGCGCTCCCGCTGGCCGCGCTCCTGGCTACCGCCCCCACCACCCTCACCAGCACCGCCTCCGCCGCCCCCGAGCGCGACGAGCGAGCCGCCGACGTGGTGCTCGAGGGCCGCGGGTTCGGCCACGGCAAGGGCCTCTCGCAGTACGGCGCCCGGGCCGCGGCCGCGCAGGGCCGCACCCACCAGGAGATCCTCGACTTCTACTACCCGGGCACCCAGCGCGGCGCCGTCGACGGCGACGTCGAGGTGCTCATCAGTGCCGACACCACCACCGACGTCAAGGTCCGCCCCGCCCGCGGCCTGCGGGTGCGCAGCGTCGGCACCGGCCGCAGCCGCTGGCTCGCCCGTCTCGCCCCCGACGCCCGCGCCTGGCGGATCACCTCGGCCACCCGAGGACGCAGCAACGTCGAGGCCAAGGTCAAGGGCGGCTGGAGCCGCGTGCGCACCCTCGCCGGTGACGCCGAGCTGCTCGCCAAGGAGCCGCTCGCCCTGCTCCTGCCCCGCGGCGCCCGGGCCACCTACCGCGGCGCGCTGCGCTCGGCCTCCACCGGCGCCGGCCGCGACCGCGACACCGTCAACGTCGTCGACTTCGAGGACTACCTGCGCGGCGTCGTGCCCGGCGAGGTCCCCGCCCTCTGGCCCACCGAGGCCGTGCGCGCCCAAGCCGTCGCCGCCCGCACCTACGCGGCGTACGAGCGCGACCACGCGCCCGCCGCCCGTCACTACGAGCTCTGCGACACCTCCGCCTGCCAGGTCTACCGCGGCGTCGACGCCGAGCACCCCGGCTCCGACGCCGCCGTGGCCGCCACCGTCGGCGTCGTCGTGACCGCCGACGGCGCCCCCGCCTTCACCCAGTTCTCCGCCAGCAACGGCGGCTGGACCCGGGCCGGCTCCTTCCCCTACCTCCAGGCCGTCGAGGACCCCTGGGACACCGCCCCCGAGGCCCAGAACCCGTACGCGCAGTGGAGCAGGACCCTCACGCCAGCCGCCCTCGAGAAGGTCTGGCCCGGCTCCGGCAGCTTCGTCTCCCTCGAGGTCGTCGCCCGCGACGGCAACGGCGCCTGGGGCGGGCGCGTGGTGCGCGTCGAGGTGACCTTCACCGGCGCCATTCGGACCGCGACCGGCGACCAGTTCCGCAGCTGGCTGGGGCTGCGCTCCGACTGGTTCCGCCCGCAGCCCTAGGGGCGGGCTCCTAGACGACGCCGACCGTGACCCGGCCGGCCTCGACGTGCCAGCGCTGGTCGAGGCGCACCCCGGCCAGCAGCCGCCGGTCGTGCGAGACCAGCAGCAGCGCCCCGTCGTACGACGCCAGCGCCTGCTCGAGCTGCTCGATCGCCGGCAGGTCGAGGTGGTTGGTGGGCTCGTCGAGCACCAGCAGGTTGACCCCGCGCGCCTGCAGCAGCGCCATCGCCGCGCGGGTGCGCTCGCCGGGGGAGAGGCGGCCGACCACGGCGCCCACCTGGTCGGCCTTGAGGCCGAACTTCGCCAGCAGCGTGCGCACCTCGGCCTGGGTCATCTCGGGCACCGCCCGCTCGAACGCCTCACCGAGCGCCAGGTCGTGGTCGAGCCCGGTGCGGGCCTGGTCGATGACCCCCACGGCCACCGACGCCCCCAGCGACGCCGACCCGCTGTCGGGCTCGGCCCAGCCCAGCAGCAGCCCCAGCAGCGTGGTCTTGCCGGCGCCGTTGGGCCCGGTCACGCCGATCCGGTCGCCCGCCTCGACCTGAAGCGAGACCGGCCCGAGCGTGAAGCCGCCCAGGTGACGCGTCGCCTCGTTGAGCGTCGCCACCACCGCGCTCGAGCGCGGCGCCGCCGCGATGTCGAACTGCAGGCGCCACTCCTTGCGCGGCTCCTCGACCTCGTCGAGCCGCGCGATGCGCGACTCCATCTGCCGCACCTTCTGCGCCTGCTTCTCCGAGGACTCCGTGGCCGCCTTGCGCCGGATCTTGTCGTTGTCGGGGCTCTTCTTCATCGCGTTGCGCACCCCCTGCGAGCTCCACTCGCGCTGGGTGCGCGCCCGCGCCACCAGGTCGGCCCGGGTGCCGGCGTACTGCTCGTAGGCCTCGCGGGCGTGGCGCCGGGCCACCTCGCGCTCCTCGAGGAACGCCTCGTAGCCGCCGTCGTAGACGCTGACCTGGCCCTGGGCCAGGTCGAGCTCGACCACCCGGGTCACGCACCGGGCCAGGAACTCGCGGTCGTGCGAGACCAGCACCACCCCGCCCCGCAGCCCCTGCACGAAGGCCTCGAGCCGGGCCAGCCCGTCGAGGTCGAGGTCGTTGGTCGGCTCGTCGAGCAGCACCACGTCGAAGCGGCTCAGCAGCAGCGCCGCCAGCGCCGCGCGCGCCGCCTGCCCGCCCGACAGCGCGGTCATCGGCGTGGCGGTGTCGACGTCGAGGCCGAGGTCGGCCAGCACCGGGCCGAGCCGGTCCTCCAGGTCGGGGGCGCCGCTGCCCAGCCAGCGGTCGAAGGCCACGCCGTACGCGTCGTCGGCGCCGGGCTCGCCCGAGCCGAGCGCGCCGGCGGTGCCCTCCATCTCGGCGGTGGCCTCGGCCGCGCCCGTACGCCGCGCGACGTACTGCGCCACCGTCTCGCCCGGCACCCGCTCGTGCTCCTGCGGCAACCAGCCCACGAAGGCGTCCCTCGGCGCGCAGGCGACGCTGCCGGCGAGCGGCGTCGTGGCGCCGGCCAGCAGCCGCAGCAGCGTGGACTTGCCGGCACCGTTGGCGCCGACCACCCCGACCACGTCGCCGGGGGCGACGGTCAGGTCGAGCCCCTCGAAGAGCACCCGGTGGCCGTGGCCGCCGGACAGGTCCTTGGCGACGAGGGTGGCGCTCACGGGCCGAGCGTAGGCCATCGCCGTCGAACTACAGATCTGTAGTTCCGCGCCGTCGATTGCACACCGCTGTGGCCCGTGGTGCGATGGGGGCTGGTGTGGTCACTCCAGCCACATCCTTCCCCCTCGTCGGTGTCTTCCGGGAGCCCTTCATGCGCGCTGCGCCGCTCTGCCTGCGGGCAGCGCTGCTGCCCGCGCTCGCCCTCGCCCTGGTGTCGGTCGGCGCGCCGCCGGCCGTGGCCGCGAAGGACTCCTGGAAGGTGCCCGCGAAGGCGAGCATCACCGTGCGCGGCCACGGCTTCGGGCACGGGCACGGCATGTCGCAGCACGGCGCCGAGGGCGCGGCACGACGCGGGCTGAGCGCCTCGAAGATCCTGGACTTCTACTACCCGGGCACCACCGCAGGGAAGCGCGGCGGACGGGTCAGCGTGCTGATCTCGGCCGACACCACCGACGACCTCGTGGTCCGCAGCCGCGACGGGCTGCGCGTGCGCGACCTCGGCTCCGGCGCCACCACCCGGCTGCCGACGAAGATCGGCGGCCGGACCCCGGCGCTGTGGCGGGTGCGGCAGAACCACCGCGACCGCACCCGCGTCTCGTGGCGCACCTCCGCCGGCGGCAAGGGCTCCTGGACCAAGTGGCGCGACCTCAAGGGCCCCGGCGAGCTCAGCGCCGGCAACGCGCCGGTCACCCTGGTCACCCCCTCCGGCGACCGTGCCTACCGCGGCCGGCTGCGCGCGCTGCCGCCCAGCGCCGGCTCGAAGGCCCGCGACACCGTCAACAAGCTGCGCCTCGACGACTACCTGCGCGGCGTCGTGCCGCTCGAGATCCCCGCGTCGTGGAGCCCGGCCGCCGTGCGCGCCCAGGCGGTCGCCGCCCGCAGCTACGCCGTCTTCGAGCGGCGCACCCCGCGCGCCGCGCACTACCAGCTCTGCGACACCTCCTCCTGCCAGGTCTACGGCGGGGTGCGCGCCGAGCAGCCGGGCTCCGACGCCGCCGTGCGCGCCACCGCCAAGCAGGTGCGCCTCGCCGACGGCCAGGCCGCCTTCACCCAGTTCTCCTCCAGCAGCGGCGGCTGGACCGCCGCCGGCTCGCGGTCCTACCTGCGCGCCAAGCCCGACCCGTACGACGACTGGGCCGGCAACCCGCACCACGACTGGTCGGTGACCCTCACCGACGCGCGCCTCGAGAGCGCGTTCCCCGCCGTCGGCGACCTGCGCTCGATCAAGGTCCTCGACCGCGACGGCAACGGCCAGTGGGGCGGGCGGGTGCGCTCGGTGCGCCTGGCCGGCACCCGCGGCACGGTCACGGTGAGCGGTGACGCCCTGCGCTTCGGGCTGGGGCTGAAGTCGCCGTGGGTGACGTTCCGGGTGCGCTCGCGCTGAGCGCGGCCCGCGGCACGACCGACCGCACGACCAGGCCCACCAGCAGCGCCCAGAAGGCCGCCCCCACGCCCAGCACCGTGACGCCGCTGGCGGCCACCACCAGGCAGGCCACCGCCGCCACCCGCTCGGCCGGGTCGGCCAGGGCGTCGGCCAGCGACACGGCCAGGGTGCCCAGCAGGGCCAGCCCGGCGGCGGCCTGCACCACCCCGTCGGGCGCGGCGGTGACCAGCGCGGTCAGGCCGGCCGCGGCGACGGCCAGCACCAGGTAGGTCACCGCGGCCCCGACCGCGCCCCGCCACCGCTGCGACCGGTCGGCGCCGCCCTCGGGCCCGGCCACCATCGCCGCGGTGATCGCGGCGAGGTTGACCGCGTGCCCGCCCAGCGGCGCGGCCAGGGCGGTGCCGAGGCCGGTGACCACCATCGTCTCGCGCCACGGCACGCGGTAGCCGTTGCCGGCCATCACCGCGACGCCCGGCACGTTCTGCGAGGCCATCGTGACCACGTAGAGCGGCAGCGCGATGCCGACCAGCGCGGGCACGCTCCACGTCGGGGTGGTCCAGGCCAGCGCGGGCGTCGCGTCGGCCAGGGCGACCTCGCCCGCGGTCTCGACCAGCACCACGACCAGCGCCACCACCAGCGAGGCCGGCACCGCCCACCGCGGGAAGAGCCGCTGCCCGACCAGCCAGGCCAGCACCACCGGGCCGACGAGCAGCGGCGCGGCGGCCACGCCCAGCACCGGCTCGAGGCAGATCGGCAGCAGCACCCCGGCCAGCATCGCCCGGGCCAGGCTCGGCGGGATCCGTGCCACCAGGTCGCCCAGGGCCGGCACCAGCCCGGTCAGCGCGATCAGCGCCGCGGTGGCCAGGAACGCCCCCACCGCCGCCGACCAGCCGCCGGCGACGGCGCCGGTCGAGACCAGCAGCGCCGCCCCGGGCGTCGACCAGGCCAGCGAGAGCGGGGTGCGGTGGCGCACCGCCAGCCACGCCATGCCCAGCGCCTGGGCCACGCACAGCGCCAGCAGCCCCGACGCCGCCTGGGCCGGGGTCGCGCCCACCGCGGCCAGGCCGGCCAGCACGACCACGAAGGAGCTGCTGAAGCCGACGACGGCCGCGACCACGCCGGCCACGACGGGGGAGTGGTCCTGGGACATGCCGTGCCTCCCGGGGAGTACCGTTCTGTTTGTGGAACGATCCTACGACGCCGGCGCCTCGGCCGGGGCCCGCATCCGCCAGCTGCGCAGCGAGCGCGGGCTCTCGCTGAGCGCCCTGGCCGCCGCGGCCGGCATCGGCAAGGGCACCCTCTCCGAGCTCGAGGGCGGCCGGCGCAACCCCACGCTCGAGACGCTGTACGCCGTCGCCGGCCCGCTCGGCGTACCCCTCGCGGCCCTGCTCGAGGACCACGACGGCGCGACCGCCAGCGACGAGGCGCTCACCGCCCGCCGGCTGCACGTGGCGACCGAGGACGGCACCACCACCGAGGTCTACCTGGTGCAGGTCGCGCCCGGGCGCACCCGGCGCTCCCCGGCGCACGCGCACGGCGCCCACGAGCAGCTCGTGGTGCTCACCGGGCGCTGCCGCCTCGACGTCGACGGGGCCGTCGTCGAGCTGGGGCCGGGCGAGCACCACGCCTGGGCCGCCGACGTGCCGCACTCCTACACCGCTGGCCCCGCGGGGTTCAGCGGCGTCGACGTGATCCGCACGCCGGACTGAGGGCCGGCTGCGAGGCTCAGGCCAGCACGACCACCAGGTCGCCGCCCTCGACGGCCTGGGTGCCACCCAGCGCCACCCGCTCGACGGTGCCGGCGACCGGCGCGGTGATCGCGGCCTCCATCTTCATCGCCTCGATCGTGGCCAGCGTCTCGCCAGCAGCCACCTGCTGGCCCTGCTCGACCACCACCGTGACGACCCCCTGGAACGGGGCGGCGACCTGGCCGGGCACGCCCGGGTCGGCCTTCTCGGCGGCCGCGACCTCGGAGGCCACCGAGGTGTCGCGCACGCTCACGGGCCGCATCTGGCCGTTGAGCAGCGCCATCACGGTGCGGTAGCCGCGCTCGTCGGGCTCGCTGATCGACTGCACGCCCAGCAGCAGGGTCTTGCCCTCGTCGAGCTCGACCTCGTGCTCCTCGCCCTGGCGCAGGCCGTAGAGGTAGTCCATGGTCGAGAGCACCGACACGTCGCCGTAGGTCTCGCACGACTCCAGGTAGCTCGTCGTCGGGCCGGGGAAGAGCAGCTCGTTGAGCGCGCGGCGGCGCTGCGCGGAGGAGCCCGCCAGCCGCTCGGCGTCCTCGGGCGAGAGCTCCTCGGCCGGCGGCGTCCACGACCGGCCCTCGAGCGCCCGGGTGCGGAACGGCTCGGGCCAGCCGCCCGGCGGGTCGCCGAGCTCGCCGTTGAGGAAGCCGATGACCGAGTCGGGGATGTCGTAGGAGCCGGGGTCGGCCGCGAACTCCGCGGGGTCGGCGCCCAGGCCGACCAGGGACAGCGCCAGGTCGCCGATCACCTTCGACGACGGGGTCACCTTGGGCACGTTGCCGAGGATGTCGTTGGCGGCGGCGTACATGTCCTCGACCTGCTCGAACTTCTCGCCCAGGCCGAGCGCGATCGCCTGCTGGCGCAGGTTGGAGAGCTGGCCGCCGGGGATCTCGTGGCGGTAGACCCGGCCGGTCGGGGCGCTGAGCCCCGACTCGAAGGGCGCGTAGACGCGGCGGGTCGCCTCCCAGTAGGGCTCCAGGGCGTTGACCGCGGCCAGGGACAGGCCGGTGGGGCGCTCGGAGTGGTCGGTGGCCGCGACCAGCGCGGCCAGCGAGGGCTGCGAGGTGGTGCCGGCCATCGACGCGGTGGCCGCGTCGACGGCGTCGACCCCCGCGTCGATCGCGGCGGTCAGGGTGGCCAGCTGACCACCGGTGGTGTCGTGGGTGTGCAGGTGCACCGGCAGGTCGAAGCGCTCGCGCAGGGCGGTGACCAGGGTGCGTGCCGCCGGGGCCCGCAGCAGGCCGGCCATGTCCTTGATCGCCAGCACGTGCGCGCCGGCGTCGACGATCCGCTCGGCCAGGCGCAGGTAGTAGTCGAGGGTGTAGAGGTGCTCGCCGGGGTCGGAGAGGTCGCCGGTGTAGCACAGCGCCACCTCGGCGACGGCCGTGCCGGTGGCGCGCACCGCGTCGATGGCCGGGCGCATCTGCTCGACGTCGTTGAGGGCGTCGAAGATGCGGAAGACGTCGAGCCCGGTCGCCGCCGCCTCCGCGACGAACGCGTCGGTCACCGAGGTGGGGTAGGGCGTGTAGCCCACGGTGTTGCGCCCGCGCAGCAGCATCTGCAGGCACACGTTGGGCACCGCCTGGCGCAGCTGGGCCAGCCGCTCCCAGGGGTCCTCGGAGAGGAAGCGCAGCGCGACGTCGTACGTCGCCCCGCCCCAGCACTCCAGCGACCACAGCTCGGGGGTGGTGCGGGCGACGTGGGGCGCCACGGTGAGCAGGTCGCGGGTGCGCACCCGGGTGGCCAGCAGCGACTGGTGGGCGTCGCGGAAGGTGGTGTCGGTGACGGCCACCTCGCGCTGCTCGCGCAGCGCCTTCGCGAAGCCCTCGGGGCCCAGGCGCAGCAGCGCCTGGCGGCTGCCGTCGGGCGCCGGCACCGCGAGGTCGGTCGGCGGCAGCTTGACGGCCGGGTCGAGGCTGACCGGGGCCGGGCCGTGCGGCTGGTTGACGGTCACCTCGGCGAGGTAGGTCAGCAGCTTGGTGCCGCGGTCGCCCGAGCCGCGAGCCGAGAGCAGCTCGGGGTGGGTCTCGATGAAGGAGGTGGTGACCCGTCCGGCCGCGAAGTCGGGGTCGTCGAGCACGGCCTGGAGGAAGGGGATGTTGGTGGCCACGCCGCGGATGCGGAACTCCGCCACGGCCCGCCGCGCCTTCTCGACGGCCTTGTCGAAGGTCCGGCCCCGGCAGGTGAGCTTGGCCAGCATCGAGTCGAAGTGGGCCGAGACCTCGGCGCCGGTGTAGACGGTGCCGCCGTCGAGGCGCACGCCCCCGCCGCCGGGGGAGCGGTAGGTGGTGATCTGGCCGGTGTCGGGGCGGAAGCCGTTGGAGGGGTCCTCGGTGGTGATCCGGCACTGCAGAGCGGCCCCGCGCAGCACCAGCGTGTCCTGCGAGAGCCCCAGGTCGGCCAGGGTCTCGCCCGAGGCGATGCGCAGCTGGGCCTGCACCAGGTCGACGTCGGTGACCTCCTCGGTGACCGTGTGCTCGACCTGGATGCGCGGGTTCATCTCGATGAAGACATAGTTGCCCGCCGGGTCGAGCAGGAACTCCACGGTGCCCGCGTTGCGGTAGCCGATCTCGCGGGCGAAGCGCACCGCGTCGGCGCACATCCGCTCGCGCAGCTCGGGGTCGAGGTTGGGCGCCGGGGCGATCTCGATGACTTTCTGGTGGCGCCGCTGCACCGAGCAGTCACGCTCGAAGAGGTGCACCACGTCGCCGGCGCCGTCGGCCAGCACCTGCACCTCGATGTGGCGGGGCTCGACCACGGCCTGCTCGATGAAGACGGTCGGGTCGCCGAAGGCGGCCTCGCCCTCGCGCATGCAGGTCTCGACGGCCTCGCGCAGCTTGTCGGGGTCGTCGACGCGGCGCATGCCGCGCCCGCCGCCACCGGCCACGGCCTTGACGAAGAGCGGGTAGGGCAGCTCCTCGGCGGCGGCCACCAGGGAGTCGACGTCGGTGGACGGCTCGACGGAGGCCAGCGTCGGCACGCCGGCCGCCTTGGCCGCGGCGATCGCGCGGGCCTTGTTGCCGGTCAGCTCGAGGACCTCGCTGGTGGGCCCGACGAAGGTGATGCCGGCCGCGGCGCACGCCTCGGCCAGGCCGGGGTTCTCGGAGAGGAAGCCGTAGCCGGGGTAGACCGCGTCGGCGCCCGCGCGCACCGCGACGTCGACGATCGCCTGCGGGTCGAGGTAGGCACGCACCGGGTGGCCGCGCTCGCCGATCTCGTAGGCCTCGTCGGCCTTCAGCCGGTGCTCCGACCAGCGGTCCTCGTGGGGGAAGACCGCGACGGTGCGCGCCCCGAGCTCGTAGGCGGCGCGGAACGCGCGCACCGCGATCTCGCCCCGGTTGGCCACCAGCACCTTGGAGAACATGCCCCGCAACCTACCGAGACCCGGGCCCGGGCGTCGGGGGTGTCTCAGGCGCGGAGCTCAGCCACGGAACTGGGCCAGCAGGTCGGGCGTGGCCGCAGCGGCGAGCTCGACCGCCACACCCTCGGGCACGTCGGGCACCACGACCCGCTGCCGTCCACCGGCCGTGGTGGCCACCAGCGTGGTCAGCCCCGCCCGGCGCTGGAACCACGAGTCCTGCAGGTTCCAGCCGATGACGTGCTCGACGCCCAGCACGTCGCGCCGGCAGGTCAGGCTGCCGCTCTGCGCGACCAGGCGCCCGCCGAGCAGGGCGTGGCCCAGGGTGCGGGAGCGGTCCAGCGCCAGCAGCGCGCCGGCGACGGGCGCCAGCACCGCGACCCCCAGCAGCCACGCCCCGATCCCGGTCTGCGCGACGACCACCACCGCCGCCACGGCGACGGCCAGCGCGGGCACCAGCGCCCGCACCCAGCGGCGTCGTACGGCGGCGGGGCCGTGGGGCCGCAGCGGCGCGGCGGCCGGGGCGTGGTCGCCCAGCACCTCGCCGGCCACCCCGACGACGACGGCGCGCGGGGCCGGCGGCACCAGCTCCATCTGCGACTGGCCCTCGCCCTGCAGGCCGGTGACGATGCTGGAGAGCCGGGCGGCGCCGGCCAGGCGCAGGTTGACCGGCTGGGCGATGGAGACCCCGGCCAGGCGGGCGTCGTCGACGCTGGTCTCGCGGGTGGTGGTCAGGCCGCGGCGCAGGTGCCAGCTGCCGTGCTCGTGGGTCAGCGTCAGGCCCCAGTTGGCGACCAGGTAGCCGCCGACGGCCAGCACCGAGACCGCGACTGCCAGCGCCAGCAGCGCCGCGACCACCATGGCGACGCCGGCCACCGCGAGGTCGCCCGCGTCGAGGGGCAGGGGGAGCTGGGTCAGCGCCGTCAGCAGCGCACCGGCGATCGCCAGCCCGGCGCTCGTCAGGGGTGCGTAGCGGCTCCAGGTCGGGTCCAGGCGCAGCACCGGGCGTGCCGGCGTGGCCTCTGCCTCGAAGCCGGCCTCGGCCTCGGCCGCGGGCTCGGCTGGCTCGTCGGTGGGCGCGGCCGCGCTCTCGCGCAGCAGCTGGGCGCGCAGCTCGCGGGCCGGGCCGGCGCGCAGCCCGTCGAGGTCGAGGTCCTGCTCGCTGGCGCCGGTGCCGATGCGCACGGTGGCCAGGTCGAGGACCCGCTGGATCAACGAGGCCGAGGTGTCGACGGTGCGTACCCGGTCGAGCCGGGCGGCCAGCAGGTGGCGCTGCAGCAGCCCGCGACGCAGCTCGACGCGTCCGTCGTGGATCCGGTAGGCGGTCGTCAGGTAGCGCAGCACGCCCAGCGCGACCGGGACCAGGACGCCCAGCAGCTCCCAGCGCAGGCCGAAGCCGCCGCCGGAGGTGGAGCCGAAGACCACCACGCCGATGAGGACCGGCATGAAGCGCAGCACCTCGCGCACCGGGTGGACCAGCAGCATCCGCCGGTCCAGGCGCTGCCAGTCCGCGCTCACCGCCGGCCCTCGCTCACGTCGCGTCCCCGGCGACCGCGTCGGCCTTCTCGGTCAGCTCGGCGACCAGCTGCTCGGCGGTGCGCCGGTCGAGGCCCGCCACCGAGAGCGCCCCGGCGGCCGAGGCGGTCGTGACGGTGACGTTGGCCAGCCCGAAGAGCCGTTCCACCGGGCCCTGGTTCCAGTCGACCGTCTGGATCCGAGACATCGGGGCCACCCGGCGCTCGCGCGACCACCAGCCGGTCTGGGTGTAGACGGCCGTCTCGGTGACCTCCCAGCGGTGCACCCGGTAGCGCCACGCGGGCACCACGGCGATGTACGCCGCGTCGAGCAGCACCAGCGGCGTGATCATCCACCAGCGCAGGTCGAAGAGGCCCAGGACCGGACCGAGCACGACGACGAGGGCCACCAGGGCGACGGCCTCGATCGTCGCGGTGGTGACCCACATCGTGCGGGCCCGCGGGTGGAGCCGGTGCAGCGGCGGGCGCAGGCCGGTCGTGGCGATCAGCCCTTCAGCTCGCAGATGACCTCGCCGTTGGTGACGGTCACGCCCACCTCGGCCTTCAGCCCGGTCACCGTGCCCGCCTTGTGCGCCTTGAGGGGCTGCTCCATCTTCATCGCCTCGATGACCACGACGGTCTCGCCCTCGGCGACCTCCTGGCCCTCCTCGACGACGACCTTGACCACGGTGCCCTGCATCGGGCTGGTCACGGCGTCGCCGCTGGCGGCCGCACCCGACTTCTTGCCCTTGGCCCGCTTGGGCTTCTTGGCCGCGCCGGCGGACGCACCGCCGCCGAGACCGCCGATGCCCGCGGGCACGACGACCTCGAGGCGCTTGCCGCCGACCTCGACGACCACGGTCTGGCGCTCCTCGGGCTCCTCGGCCTCGGCCGAGTCGCCCGAGTAGGGCTCGATCTGGTTGTCGAACTCGGTCTCGATCCACTGCGTGTAGACGTCGAAGGATCCCTCGCCGCTCGGGTTCGAGGCGCCGACGTACGCCGGGTCGGTGAGCACCGCGCGGTGGAAGGGGATGACGGTCGGCATGCCGTCGACCACGAACTCCTCCAGGGCCCGGCGCGAGCGCTCGATGGCCTGGGTGCGGTCGCGGCCGGTGACGATCAGCTTGGCGATGAGGGAGTCGAAGGACCCCGGGACGGTCTGGCCGTTCTCGTAGCCGCCGTCGACGCGGACGCCGGGGCCCTGCGGCGGGGACCACGCCGACAGGGTGCCGGGCGCGGGCATGAAGTTGCGCCCGCCGTCCTCGGCGTTGATGCGGAACTCGATGGAGTGCCCGCGGATCTCGGGGTCGTCGTAGCCGAGCTCCTCGCCCGCGGCGATGCGGAACATCTCGCGCACCAGGTCGATGCCGGTGACCTCCTCGGAGACGCAGTGCTCGACCTGGAGACGGGTGTTGACCTCGAGGAAGGAGATGGTGCCGTCCTGGGCGACCAGGAACTCGCAGGTGCCGGCGCCGTAGTAGCCGGCCTCGCGCAGGATGCGCTTGGAGGACTCGTAGAGCTCGTCGAGTTGCTCGTCGCTGAGGAACGGCGCGGGGGCCTCCTCGACCAGCTTCTGGTTGCGGCGCTGCAGGGAGCAGTCGCGGGTGGAGACCACCACGACGTTGCCGTGCTGGTCGGCCAGGCACTGGGTCTCGACGTGGCGCGGCTTGTCGAGGAACTTCTCGACCAGGCACTCGCCGCGGCCGAACGCGCTGACCGCCTCGCGGACCGCCGACTCGAAGGCGTCGGGGATCTCCTCGAGGGTGCGGGCCACCTTGAGGCCACGACCGCCACCGCCGAAGACGGCCTTGATGGCCACCGGCAGGCCGGCCTCCTTGGCGAAGGCCACGACCTCGTCGGCGTCGGCGACGGGGTCCTTGGTGCCCGGCGCGAGCGGCGCCTGGGCCTTGTCGGCGATGTGCTTGGCCTTGGCCTTGTCGCCCAGCGCCTCGATGGCCGCGGGGGGCGGGCCGATCCAGGTCAGCCCGGCGTCCATGACGGCCTGGGCGAAGTCGGCGTTCTCGGCCAGGAAGCCGTAGCCGGGGTGCACCGAGTCGGCGCCCGCCTTCTGGGCCACGGCGATGATCTTGGCGATGTCGAGGTAGGAGTCGGCCGGCGTCGCGCCGCCCAGGGAGTGCGCCTCGTCGGCCATCCGCACGAAGATGGCGTCGCGGTCGGGCTCGGCGTACACGGCGACGCTGCCGATGCCGGCGTCCTTGCAGGCCCGGATGACCCGGACCGCGATCTCGCCACGGTTGGCGATGAGGACCTTCTGCAACGGCTTGACTTGCGACACCCTGGCTCCTGACTCACGACGGCACGGTGTCCCGGAGTCTAGGGGTAGCCGGGACCGGCGTGACCGGTGCCTCGCGACGTGGACTCAGCCACAGGGGTGTGATGCGGGGCACCGTGCGGACGATAGTCATGCGGGGTCCGTCCACCCACGAACTCGGAGGCCCACGTGCTGGACGTCCTCTCCCGCGAGCGCATCGTCGCCCGCCCCGGCTACTCCCGCTGGCTGATCCCGCCGGCGGCACTGGCCGTGCACCTGTCCATCGGTCAGGTCTACGCCACCAGCGTCTACAAGAGCGCGCTGGTCCAGCACTTCGACACGACCCTGACCCAGGTCGGCTTCGTGTTCTCGCTGGCGATCGTGATGCTCGGCCTCTCGGCCGCGCTCTTCGGCACCTGGGTCGACCGCAACGGTCCGCGGGCCGCCATGGTCGTCGCCGCGCTCTTCTGGTCCTCGGGCTTCCTGGTGGCGGCGCTGGGCATCAGTGCCGGCCAGCTGTGGCTGGTCTACCTGGGCTACGGCGTGCTCGGCGGCATCGGCCTGGGCATCGGCTACATCTCGCCGGTCTCGACGCTGATCAAGTGGTTCCCCGACCGCCCGGGCCTGGCCACCGGCATGGCGATCATGGGCTTCGGTGGCGGCGCGATGGTGGCGAGCCCGGCGAGCGGGCGGCTGATGGCGCTCTACGACTCCGGCTACGACTCCTCCGACCCGGGCTCGGTGGCCAGCGGCGGCGCCGTCGCCGCGCTGTTCGTGACCCTGGGGCTGGTCTACCTGGCCTTCATGCTGTTCGGTGCCCTGATCGTGCGGGTGCCGGCCGACGACTGGGCGCCCGAGGGCTACGACCCCTCGGAGAAGAAGCAGCAGAAGATGGTCACCGACGCCTCGGTCTCGGCGAACACCGCGATCCGCACCCCGCAGTTCTGGCTGCTGTGGACGGTGCTCTTCTGCAACGTCACCGCCGGCATCGGCATCCTCGAGCAGGCCTCGCCGATGATCCAGGACTTCTTCCGCGAGGGCGGCTCCTCCACGGTGAGCGCCGCTGCGGCCGGCGGCTTCGTGGGCGTGCTCTCGATCTGCAACATGGCCGGGCGCTTCGTGTGGTCCTCGACCTCCGACAAGGTCGGCCGCAAGCCGATCTACATGGTCTACCTCGGGGTCGGCGTGGCCCTCTACCTCGCGCTGGCGCTGGGCGGCTCGGGCTCCATCGTGCTGTTCGTGGCCCTGGCCGGCGTCATCATCAGCTTCTACGGAGGCGGCTTCGCGACGGTCCCGGCCTACCTGCGCGACCTGTTCGGCACCTTCCAGGTCGGCGCCATCCACGGCCGCCTGCTGACCGCCTGGTCGGCGGCGGGCGTGGCGGGCCCGCTGATCATCAACGCCTTCCTCGACGCCCAGGGCGAGCCGGGCAAGCTGGTGTCCGGCGACTACCGCCCGGCGCTGCTGACCATGGTCGGCGTGCTCGTGGTCGGCTTCCTGGCCAACCTGGCGATCCGCCCGGTGGCCGAGAAGTACCACGAGCCCGAGACCCGCACCGACAAGGAGACGAGCGACGCATGAGCGAGCAGAAGCAGGACCACGCCCAGAACCAGGCACAGGGCCACTCCGAGAACCACACCGTGAGCATCGCGGTGTCGTGGGGCCTGGTGGGCATCCCGCTGGCCTACGGCCTGGTGGAGACGCTGCGCCGGGCGGCCAACCTCTTCTCGGGTTAACAATCGTTAACCACGTGGGTAGCATGGCGCTCATGACGAGCACCGGTTTCGAGCTGTCCCGCGAGCACGAGGAGTTCCGCGCCAGCGTGCGCGAGTTCGCCGCCGCCGAGATCGCGCCACACGCCGCGCAGTGGGACCGTGACCACCACTTCCCGGTCGACGTGGTGCGCAAGATGGGCGCGATGGGCCTCTTCGGCCTCACCGCTCCCGAGGAGTTCGGGGGCGCCGGTGAGGACGGCGACTTCACGAGCCTGTGCGTGGCGATCGAGGAGATCGGTCGCGTCGACCAGTCGATGGGCATCACCCTGCAGGCCGGCGTGGGCCTGGGCATCAACCCGCTGCTCACCTACGGCACCGAGGAGCAGAAGAAGCAGTGGCTGCCCGACCTGGTCGCCGGCGAGCGGCTCGCGGGCTTCGGGCTCACCGAGCCCGGGGCCGGCTCCGACGCCGGGGCCACCCGCACCAAGGCGGTGCTCGACGGTGGGGAGTGGGTCCTCGACGGGTCCAAGCAGTTCATCACCAACTCGGGCTCCGAGATCACCTCCCTGGTCACCGTCACCGCCCGCACCGGCACCCGCGAGGACGGGCGGCCCGAGATCTCCACGATCATGGTGCCGGCCGGCACGCCCGGCTTCACCGCCGAGAAGGCCTACGACAAGCTCGGCTGGCACGCCTCCGACACGCATCCGCTCAGCTTCGAGTCCTGCCGGGTGCCGGCAGAGAACCTGCTGGGCCAGCAGGGCCGCGGCTACGCGCAGTTCCTGGCCACGCTCGACGACGGCCGGGTGGCCATCTCGGCGCTCTCGGTGGGCTGCATCCAGGCCTGCCTCGACATGAGCCTGGCCTACGCCGGCGAGCGCCAGACCTTCGGCGGCCCGATCGGGCGCAAGCAGGGCGTGGCCTTCCAGATCGCCGACCTCGAGGTGATGCTGCACGCCAGCCGGATGCTCACCTACCGCGCGGCGGCGCTCAAGGACGCGGGAGCGCCCTACCGGGAGTTCAAGCAGGCCGCCGCGGTCGCCAAGCTCTACTCCACCGAGTCGGCGGTCACCGCCACCCGCATCGCCACCCAGGTCTTCGGCGGGTACGGCTTCATGGAGGAGTACCCGGTGGCCCGCTTCTACCGCGACGCCAAGGTGCTCGAGATCGGGGAGGGCACCTCGGAGGTGCAGCGGATGCTCATCGCACGGGGTCTGGGCCTGCCCGTCGAGTGAGGGGCCGATAGCCTGGGCCGCATGGGTGCCCGCCGACAGCGTCTCATCGGCGAGGCCGGACGCTTCCTGGCCGTCGGCGGCCTGGCCACGATCGTGGCGCTGGTGCTCTTCAACCTGCTGGTGCACGGCTTCAACACCGGCGACCACGCGCTCCTCGACGACCGGCCGATCCTGGCCTACGTGCTGGCCAACACCGTGGGCATGGTGATCAGCTACCGCGGCACCCGGATGTGGGCCTTCCGCGACCGGCCGACGCGGCACGCCGACGGCGGCCGCTCGGCGTTCGTGGCCATCAACGTCGCGACCATGACCCTCCCCGTGCTCTGCCTCTACGTCAGCCGTGACCTGCTCGGGCTCGACGACCCGATCAGCGACAACATCTCCGCCAACGTGATCGGGCTGGCCCTCGGCGTCGCCGCGCGCTTCTGGCTCTTCCGCAGCCTGGTCTTCCGCCGACCGATCAACCTCGGCGACATCTACCCGGCCGAGCGGGCCAGGGCGGTCGACCCCGGGGCGCCGGTCAGCCAGGCGCGGGTCCCCAGAGACCCGTCCACGAGTGGCCCAGCTCCGCCACCAGCAGTCGGAGGCGGGGCAGGCTGAGGCCCACCACGTTGTGGTGGTCACCCTCGATCCCGCTCACGAACGCCCCGCCGAGGCCGTCGATGGTGAACGCCCCCGCGACGTGCAGCGGCTCGCCGGTGGCGACGTAGGCCTCGATCTCGGCGTCGGAGACGTCGGCGAAGTGCACGGTCGTCGAGACCGTCGCCGCCGCGACCCGGCCGGTGGCGGTGTCGTGCAGGCTGTGGCCGCTGTGCAGCACGCCCGTGCGTCCGCGCATCGCCCGCCAGCGCTCGACCGCCTCCGGGGCGCCGCTGGGCTTGCCCAGCGCCCGGCCGTCGAGCTCGAGGACCGAGTCGCAGCCCAGCACCAGGGCCGCGGCCGGCACCTCCGGGCGGCCCACCACGGCCGCGGCCTTGAGCCCGGCCAGCGCGCCGGCGACGTCGACCGGGGCGAGGTCGCCGACCTGCGACTCGTCGACGCCCGAGACGACGACCACCGGCTCCAGGCCGGCGCTGCGCAGGGTGGCCAGGCGGGCTGGAGAGGCGGAACCGAGGACGAGCACGGGGGCGGGGCGGGGGGTGGGCGCGGTCACGGTGCGCCACCCTACGGCGCGGGTCCGCGAGGGTGCCTTGGCACACTGGCACCGTGCGCGCGCCCCGTCCCCTGCTGCTGGTCGTCGCCCTGGTCGCGGTCATGGCGGCCGCGGCGCTGGTGCTGAGCAGGCTCGGCGGCCCCGGACCGCAGGAGAGCAACCTGCTGGCCGAGCGGGGGCAGTACGTCGACCCCGGGGCCAAGGCGGTCGCGGCCGCGGCCCAGGCGCGCGCCGACGGCGACGTCGCGCGCGCCGAGCTCTTCGAGGAGCTGGCCTCGGTGCCGTCGGGCATCTGGTTGACCCCCGAGCAGCACCCGGTCGGCGTGGTCGGTGACTACGTCACCGCCCTGGTGACCGGCGCCGACGAGCTCGACGAGGTCCCGCTCCTGGTCGTCTACGGCGTGCCCGAGCGCGACTGTGCCGGCCTGCTCTCCGCCGGTGGCCTCTCGCCGGAGGACTACCCGACCTGGGTCGGCGAGATCGCCACCGCGCTCGAGCTGGCCCCCGGGCCGGCGGTCGTCGTGCTCGAGCCCGACGCCCTGGCCACCGCCCAGGAGTGCGGACGCCGCGCCGACCGGGTCGAGCAGATCGCGACGGCGGTCGGGCTGCTCGCCCGGTCCGGGGTGACGACGTACGTCGACGCGGGCCACTCCGACTGGGTGGGCGCGCGGTCGATGGCGCGGCTGCTCGAGGAGGTCGGGGTCGAGCGGGTCCGCGGCTTCGCGACGAACGTGTCGAACTTCCAGCGCGACGACGACGAGCGCGCCTACGCCGAGACGCTCGACGAGCTCGTGCCCGGCGAGCAGCACTGGCTGATCGACCGCGGCCGCAACGGCAGCGGGGCCAGCGAGGACTGGTGCAACCCGGCGGGGGCCACGCTCGGGCAGCGTCCCGGCTTCGTCGACGACGGCACCGGCCTCGACGCCTTCGTGTGGGTCAAGCCACCGGGGGAGTCCGACGGGACCTGCGCCGGCGGCCCGCCGGCGGGCGAGTTCTGGCCGGAGGGCGCCTGGCGCCTGGCGGGGGACCAGGGGACCTAGGTGGGCGGCCCCCAGGTGGGACTGGGAGGGACTCCGTGGAGGGTGAGGGGGCCCGTTGTTAGTCTTCGGCCATGACAGCGGACGCGTGGACCGCGGTGATCGTCGAGGACGACCCGGACGTCCGCGACCTCATCGACATCGTGCTCACCCAGTCCGGCTTCCAGACCGTCCTGGCCGAGGACGGACCCTCCGGGGTGGAGGCGGTGCGCCGCCACGATCCGCTCATCACCACCCTCGACGTCAACATGCCGGGGATGGACGGCTTCGCGGTCGCGAAGCGCCTGCGAGAGTTCAGCAACACCTACCTGATCATGATCACGGCGCTGGCCGACGAGATCGACGTGGTGCAGGGCTTCGAGGCCGGCGCCGACGACTACCTGGTCAAGCCGTTCCGGCCCCGCGAGCTGCGGGCGCGCGCCGACTCGATGCTGCGCCGCCCGCGCGAGCGCGTCGAGCAGCCGGTGCCGCCCGCCGCTGCGCCCGAGACCCCGGCGCCGGCGCGCGAGCCGGAGTCGTGGGCCGCCCAGGCGGCCCGTGACCTGCAGGAGCAGTCCCTGCCCCCGCGGCAGGCGACCCCGCCGGCGCCCCGCCACGCGGCGCCGCCGCCCCCGGTCGAGCCCCCTGAGCCCGTCAGCCACCTGCACGCCGTCGCCCAGCCGCACCCGCCGGAGCAGGCCGGTCCGGCAGCCGACGGCTCGTGGGTGCGCTTCAACGGCCTCGCGCTCAACAACGAGACCCGCAGCGTCACCGTGGGCGGGACCGGCGTCGAGCTGACCCGCACCGAGTTCGACCTGCTCGCCTCGCTGCTCAGCACCGGGCGACGGGTGCGCTCCAAGGCCGACCTGGTGCTGACGATGCGCGGGCAGCAGTACGTGACGTCCTACTTCGTCAACGAGGCCGACAAGCGCTCCGTCGAGGTGCACATCGCCAACCTGCGCCGCAAGATCGGTGACGACAGCACCAACCCGCGCTTCGTCGAGACCGTGCGCGGCGTCGGCTACCGGCTGGCCGAGGCGACCTGAGGGTCCCGCGGGACTGGTCGCCAGTGCGAGAGGCGCGGGCTCGGTCCGCGATTCGCTAGGCGATCTGGCTGGTGCTGGCGGGCTCGAAGGTAGTTCCATCCCCACGCGATGAGGACGAACGTGAGCACCGCTACTGGCTGCGCATGCCTGAAATCTGGCACAGATGCCCACCGGCCCAACCGCCATCCGCTCATGCCTCGCACGGGGCGGCTAGCGAGTCATGAGTCCGTCAGGCGCGTTCGATCTTCCGGGACGACCATGACCGGAAGGTCGAGCGCGTCGCTGAGGATCGTCTGGAGGTCGCCCCGGTCCGGCAGCGGCGGCGCCATTCCTACGATCAGACCTGAGCCGTCGCCGCAGCCGTAGCTCGAGGACCAGCGATCGCGATGCCCGTACTCGCGCAGCACACCCTGCAGCTGCCGCTGCGCACGTTGGATGTCCAGCCGCGAGTAGTCGACTGACTCGACGATGACTGTGACTCCGTCGGGCCGTGTTCCGTTGAGCGCGAGCACTTCTTGGGGTGCCGGGGCCTTCCACTGAAGCAGAACAGCGCCTGCGTCCTGCCAGAGGGCGATCCCGGCGGCGCCTGACAGGTCTCGGGTTGCGCTCCGGACGTCGTTGAGCGCTGGCTGAAGCAGCCATTGCAGGACCTGGCGGACCTGTCCGTCGGCGTCCACCCCCGCTGTCGCCGCCGTGGGGTCCCATTCGAAGACGTGGGCCACGCCGACTTCCCGCAGCTGCGCCACCACGGCGGGGTCGGCGTAAGAATCCGGGTCCCCGCTGTCATCTACGACGAGGGCCACCACCCCGAGGGGACTGGGCGCGGCGTGGCGCACCTGCACCGAGCTGAGCGTGGTGAGTCGACGTAGGACCTGCTGTTGAGTCTCGAGGTCGGCGATCGTGGTGGTCTCGGTGAAGACCCGGTTCTCGGTGGGGCACTCGAACAGCTGGTCCTGCGGTGACGGTGCGGCGGTCGCCGGCCGCGGCTGCACCGGACGTGGTGTGGGGCCGGAGCCTGCCAACGACTGGCTCCCCACCGCGATCGCCACCACGAGACCTGCCACGCCGAAGGCGGTGCCGAACGCGCGTCGTCGGCGGGCCCGCCGTACGCGGGCATGGATGGCGCGTGGAGCGTGAACCGTCGGTCGTAGGGACCCCGACATCCGACGCAGGGCGTCGTGCAGGTCGTCCTCCGGTGTCTGGTTCATCAAGTCCCTCCCACTTCCTCGCGCGCTTCGGCGCGTGCTCGCATCCGGGACAGCCCGCGCGAAAGATGACTACGTGCAGTGCCGATGGAGCAACCGAGCTGCTCAGCGAGCCCGTCGTAGTCGAGGTCCCCCAGCACCCGCAGCACCACCGCTGTCCGCTGCTGAGGAGTCAGCGTGTTGAGCGCGTCGATGAGCCACGGGTCGACCGGGTCGACGATCTCCACGGGGGCCTGGCAGTCGGGAACCACACCAGGCAGCACCTCGCGCCGCGAGCGACGAGCCCTGTCGATGTTGAGCCGCACCAGCGTGGTCCGCGCATAGCCGCCGGGGTTGTCCGACGCCAGTCGCCTCCACCGCACACCGACCCGTGTCAGCGACTCCTGAACCAGATCCCAGGCGTCGTGCGGGTTGCCAGCAAGTGCATGAGCGAGCCCGAGCAACCGGGGCGTCTCCGCCTCCACGAATGCCTCGAAGTCCCTGCTCACGTCAACCTTCCTGCTGCGTCCACAGTCCCCTCCCATAGTCAACGCCGGCGAGACCTACAACGTTGAGATGTTCGGGGATCAGTTGTTGAGGGCGGCGGGACTGGCGCTCGCGGGTGGGTTAGGTTCGCTTGCGCAGGGTAAGGGGTTCGCGATGCCGACCCTGGAGGAGAGCCGTGGGACACCCACCACTGTCCAAGCAGATGCGCGCACGCGTCATCGTCGTGATCGTGTGCTCGGCACTGCTGGTGCTGCTCATGCTTCCGCTGGCGGTCTTGTCGATCGCGCGCGGTGACGACCACGCAAGGACCGCCGGGATCATGGCCATCGGTCTCGGGCTCCCTGCCGTGTTCGGCGCCGTGACGTGGTGGGGAGTTCGTCGCTGGCGAGCTGATCCGGACGTGCGTCGCCGTGAGCCGAACCGGGCTGCCTCTCGCATCCTCCTGCTCGGTAACCTGGGCGTGTTCATCGCAGGCGACCTCGTGCGCAGGCTTGTGGGAGGTCCAAGTTGGCTGGCCTGGCTGGCCGCGGGGCTTGTCTTCCTCGTCGGCGCTCTGGTCGTCTTCTACGCCGCGAAGCGTCAGGACCCGCGTCTGCACCTCTTTCGGAGACCAGACCCACTTCCCGAGGACGGGGACAGTCCCGACGACAAGAGGTCTGCTGCGCCGCAGGAGAGCCCAGGTGCCAGCCCATCGGCCAGGGCGCCGGCGCCGAGCACGAAGTCGCGGCGCACCTGGACTCGGCTCGGGCGCTACGTGTTGGCCGCACCGGTAGTCGCTTTGATGGCTGTCGCGTTGCTGAACGATCCTGGCCGCCTTGGCGAGAGGTCGAGTGCGGCGGACATGCCGGTCGCGGGCTTCGTGGGCATCGCCGGGGTCATGACAGCCCTCTTCGCTGGCATGTGGGCAATGTCGGAGTACAGACACCGCACGATCATCGCCATCATTCAAGTAGCCGTCGTCTGGCTCGGCGGGCTGCTCTTCGTGACTGGCGTTCGTACCGAGACGACACTTCTGGATGTGGCGGAGGACGTGGTTCTGCTAGCCACCACGTTGCTCCAGGTCGTCCCCGTGCGGCGTGAAGGCGAAGCCAGCACCAGCGAGCTGTCTCCGGGCGCGGTGAATCACCCGATCGGTAGCAGGGCGGACGGCACGTCCTGACCACACGACGCGCGCTCAGCTGCCACAGGCAGCGCGACCGAGCCGACGCGGGGCGCGGTGCGTCAGGGGGAACGAGGTGATCTGTTCCCTCTCGGCGATGACCCGCTCCGTGTCCTCCGGGAAGGCGAACGGGCCGAAGGGCGCCGGCGGTCTGGCGGCCGCCCCAGCGGGCATCGCGTCCACTTCCCACGGACGCCGGGCGAGGACCAGGGTCGGCCGGGTCTCGTCGAGACGTACCCAGCGGGAGGGACGCCTAGTTGGCGTTGACGGGGATCTTGGCCTTCTCGGTCTTCTTCTCGGACTCGAAGATCGCGATCGGCACGGTCTGCTTGACCGTGCGCTGCACGAAGCTGCTGCTGCCCGGCCGCTCCTGGATCGAGACCTTGGCGGTGAAGGTGAGCTCGATGCCGCGGGTGTCGAGCGAGGTGCCCTTGATCTTCTGGTTGCGCAGCTCGAAGGCGCCCTTGGGCGAGGTGATGAGCATGCCGTACTTGGTGCTCACGGGCTGCGGGTCGAGGGTGATGGTGCGTGCCGAGGCGTCGAGCTCGTAGGGCCGCTGGGTCTTGCCGCCGTCGCTGGTGATGGTGCGCGAGGTGACCTTGATGCGGTCGAGGTAGACCTTCCGCTTGGTGGCGAACGGGTCGCGCAGCTTCTTGGTGAGGTCGTAGGCCTGGAAGGTGAAGGAGAAGAACTTCGCGCCGCGCGGGTACCACTCGTTGGTGCGCGGCGTCGACTTGGTGGGGTAGAGGGTGTAGACGAAGTCGACCCCCTTGACGCCGTCGACGGAGATGTGGCTCTGGAAGGTGCCGTCGCGGGTGAACTGCGAGTCGTAGAGGTCGGCGGTCGCGCTGGCGCTGGGCGTCTCGGCCTCCACCGGCTCGGAGCCGCGGTCGAGCAGCGAGCACGCGCTCAGCCCCAGGCTGAGCGCGAGAGCCGCCCCGAGCAGGCCCAGGCGGTGACGGGTCCTGCCGACGTGGTGCCTGCTCATGCCTTGAACCCCCGGTAGCGCCTGCTGGCCTTGATGATCATCCACGCGGTCTGCAGGACGGTGATGATGCCCAGGACGGGCCAGCCGATGGCCAGCACGTCGGACTTCTGGTCGATGTCGAGCGGGCCGTAGACCCAGCCGACGAACAGGCCGACCAGGAGCACCCCCACGACGAGGAAGGGGTAGGTCCAGGCCACGCCCTTGCCGCGCTCGGCCTTGGCCTGGGCCGCCCAGTTGTCGGTCTGCTGCTTGGAGAAGAACTTCAGCCAGGCCCGCACGAAGTGGCCCATCCGGGTCATCATGTAGAGCTCGGCCGGGAAGACCAGCAGCACGAACAGGTAGTCGCGACGGTTGCGGAACTGCATCGAGTGCGCGACCCGGAAGTTCAGCCACACCGCGGCCACCGGCGGGATCAGCCACAGGGGGCTGAACACGAAGGCGTCGAGCTGCAACGACCACATCAGCAGCACGATGAACAGGAAGCGAGTGGTCATGTTGATGACCATCGACATGTGCTCGAACCAGCGCAGCCGCAGGTTGGGGTGGAAGGGTTGGCCCTTCGTGTCGCCGCGCTGGCCGGGCCACATCAGGTCGATGGCGCCGAAGTTCCACTTCACCTGCTGGGCGTCGAGCGAGCGCAGCGTGGTCATCCCGCCGACGTGGGCGCGAGCGCGCGCCGAGATCTTGGTCAGGTAGCCGGCGGACTTGATCTGCAGCGAGAGCAGCGAGTCCTCGACCTCGGAGTCGCTGACCCACGGCGTGCGCTGGTGGCTGTCGCGCATCACGTCGCGCAGCGCCTGGGTGGAGAAGATGGAGAACTGCCCGCCCAGCACCGCCATGTTGCGACCCTTGAGCAGGTTCTGCATGTTGAAGGCCGAGAACTGCGCGCGCTGGCCGGCGATGAGGAACTTCGACATCACGCCCTCGAGGGCCGAGTCGTCGATGGAGTAGATGGCCGAGATGCCGCCGATGCGGTCGTCGCTGGAGATCTCGTCGACCAGGTGCTGGATGGCGTCGGGCTCGGGCGTGGTGTCACCGTCGACGCCCAGCAGGTAGTCCATGTGCTCGACGAGCGAGTAGCCGTAGTTGAGGGCGCCGACCTTCTTGTCGGGGTTCTTGCCGATGTCGTGCACGTAGATGACGGTGCTCTGCTCACCGGTGGGCGTCATCCGGGTGTGCGGGCCGGCGTAGTGGCTGGCGATCTCGACCGACTCGTCGCTGGTGTTGTTGACGATCAGGTGCACGACGTCGGGCAGGCGGGTCTGCTGCAGCAGGGAGTCCAGGACGCCCGCGATCGTCTCGGCCTCGTTGTAGGCGGGGATGATGCAGCCCACGGTGGCCTGCACCGTGGGGATGGCGTCGAGGCCGTCGAGGAAGTCCTCGGCGTAGGCCTCCAGCGCAGGATCGGGGCGCTGGACGAAGCCGCTGGGGGCGCTGAGGTCGTTCGCGAGCCGCTGGTCGGCTCGGAGGTCGTCGCTCATCTGCTCATCTTCCGTCGTCCGTGGCCCTGGCTGGGCCGGCGTCGTGGCTTGAAGTCTCGCGTGCCGACCTCAAGGCATCCCCGGGTTTGACGAAAGATTGGCTTGTCAGTTCCTCAAGGCAGCGCGCTGGCGCGCCAGGCGCCCGGGCCGTGCGACAGCGGGCGGCGTACGCCGCGCGCCGGCGACGACCACTCGGGCCGGCGCGGGCGCGGCGCCGCGTCGCCCCCGCCCAGCGCGGAGAGGACGGCGACCACGGCCGCCACCTCCTCCGGCGTGGCGGAGGCGTCGAGGATGCGCAGCGCCGGACGGGCCGGCTGCTCGTCGGGGGTCGGGGCGGCCATCAGAGCGGGATGTTCCCGTGCTTCTTCGGCGGCAGGCTGGCGCGCTTGGAGCGCAGCAGCCGCAGCGCGCGGACCACCTCGGTGCGGGTCTCGTGGGGCTGGATGACCGCGTCGATGTAGCCCCGCTCGGCCGCGATGTAGGGGTTGGCCAGGGTGGTCTCGTACTCGTCGATGAGCTCGGCGCGACGCGCCTCGACGTCGCCGCCCTCGGCCTCGACCTGCGCCAGCGTCTTGCGGTGCACGATGTTGGCCGCACCCTGCGCGCCCATCACCGCGATCTGGGCGGTGGGCCAGGCGACGTTGATGTCGGCACCGAGGTGCTTGGAGCCCATCACGTCGTAGGCGCCGCCGTAGGCCTTGCGGGTGATGATGGTGACCAGCGGGACGGTGGCCTCGGAGTAGGCGTAGATGAGCTTCGCGCCGCGCCGGATGATGCCGTTCCACTCCTGGTCGGTGCCGGGCAGGAAGCCGGGCACGTCGACGAAGGTGAGCACCGGGATGTTGAAGGCGTCGCAGAAGCGCACGAAGCGCGCCGCCTTCTCGCTGGCGTCGATGTCGAGCGTGCCGGCGAACTGCATCGGCTGGTTGGCCACCACGCCGACCGGACGGCCCTCGACGCGGCCGTAGCCGATGATGATGTTGGGCGCGAAGAGCTCCTGGACCTCCAGGAACTCGCCGTCGTCGACGACCGAGCCGATCACGTCGTGCATGTCGTAGGGCTGGTTCGCCCCGTCGGGGATGATCGTGTCGAGGGCGCGGTCCTCGTCGCTGATCTCCAGCGCGGCGGGCTCGTCGTAGACGACCGGCTCGTCGAGGTTGTTCTGGGGCAGGTAGGAGAGCAGCGCCTTGACGTACTCGATCGCGTCCTCCTCGTCGGTGCCCATGTAGTGGGCGTTGCCCGACTTGGTGTTGTGCGTGCGCGCGCCGCCGAGGTCCTCCATCGAGACGTCCTCGCCGGTGACGGTCTTGATGACGTCGGGACCGGTGATGAACATCGCCGAGGTCTGGTCGACCATGACGGTGAAGTCGGTGACGGCGGGGGAGTAGACGTGCCCGCCGGCGCAGTTGCCCATGATCATCGAGATCTGCGGGATGACCCCGGAGGCGTGCACGTTGCGGCGGAAGATCTCGCCGTAGAGCCCGAGCGAGACGACACCCTCCTGGATGCGCGCGCCGGCACCCTCGTTGATGCCGATGATCGGGCAGCCGGTCCGGATGGCCAGGTCCATCACCTTGGTGATCTTCTCGCCGTAGACCTCGCCGAGCGAGCCGCCGAAGACCGTGAAGTCCTGGCTGAACACGCACACCTGGCGCCCGTCGATGGTGCCGTAGCCGGTCACCACGCCGTCGCCGTAGGGGCGGTTCTTCTCCAGCCCGAACGCCGTGGAACGGTGCCGCGCCAGCTCGTCGAGCTCGACGAAGCTGCCCTCGTCGAAGAGCATCTCGATGCGCTCGCGGGCCGTCTTGCGTCCCTTGGCGTGCTGCTTCTCGACCGCCTTCGCGGACCCGGCGTGGACAGCCTCGTCCAGCCTCCGGTCCAGGTCGGCGAGCTTGCCCGCCGTGGTGTGCAGGTCGATGTCCTGCGGGACGTCGGTGCCCTCGCCTGGCTGTGCGCTCACGTGTTCCGGCCTCCTGACTGGGCCCGTCCGTCTGGCCCTCGCGTCTGCTCGTGCGTCAATGTAGTGCCCGTGCCCGACACCGCGCCCCGGCGCCCACCCCTCGACGAGCCCCTTGACACCACCCGCCTGCAGGTGCCCGGGCTGAGCGTCGAGGTGGTCGAGGAGTCGCCCTCGACCAACGCGCTGGTCGCCGGGCGCGCCCGCGAGGGGGCGCCCGAGGGCCTGGTCGTCGTCACCGAGCACCAGACCGCCGGTCGCGGACGCCTCGACCGCGCGTGGACCACGCCCGCGCGCTCGGCCCTGACGTTCTCGCTGCTGCTGCGCCCACGGGTGCCCGCCGAGCAGTGGCCGTGGCTGCCGCTGCTCACCGGCCACGCCGTGGCCGGCGCGCTCCGCTCGCACGCCTTCCCCGCCGGGGTCAAGTGGCCCAACGACGTGCTGGTCGACGACCGCAAGGTCGCCGGCATCCTCGTCGAGCGGGTCGAGACGCCCACCGGCCCGGCCGCCGTGCTGGGCATCGGCCTCAACGTGCGGCTGCCCGCCGACCTGCTGCCGGTGCCGACCGCCACCTCGCTGCTGGTCGAGGCCGAGGAGCGGGGCGTCGACCTGCCCGCGCGCGGCCCCCTCCTCGTGACGCTGCTCGAGACCCTGCGCGCCGCCTACGACGACTGGCAGGAGGGCGGCGACGCCGCCGCCGACCGGTTGCGGGCGGCGTACGCCGACGCGTGCGTGACGCTCGGTCGGCAGGTGCGCGTCGAGCTGCCGGGGGCCGACGCGCTGGTGGGCACCGCGGTCGGGGTCGACCGCCACGGCAGGCTGCTCGTCGAGCCCGCGGAGCAGGCCGGCGGGGGCGCCGCGGTGGCGCTCTCGGCCGGCGACGTCGTGCACGTGCGTCCGGCGTGAGCGACGTGCGTCACTCCGGGTGAGAGGATCGGGGTCGTGCCGATCAACCGCAAGCTGCTCAACTCCGGAGAGAGCGTCGTCGTCTCGACCCGCACCCACCCCAAGGCGCTGCTGCTGCCGCTGCTGGTCCTCGTGCTGCTGCTCGCCCTGGGAGCCGTCGTCGAGACCCGCACCTCCGGTGACGGCGGACGCGTCGTGGCGTGGGTCGTGTGGGTCGTCGTCGGGCTGGGCGTCCTGCGCTTCACCGTGTGGCCGTTCCTGGAGTGGTGGACCGGCCACTACACCTTCACCGACCGCCGGCTCATCACGCGCACCGGTGTGCTGACCCGCCGCGGCCACGACATCGGTCTGGGCCGGGTCAGCGACGTGGCCGTCGAGCTGCACCTGACCGACCGGCTGCTGGGCTGCGGCACGCTGGTGATCAGCGACGCGAGCACCCACGGCCAGGTCGTGCTGCCCGACATCCCGCGTGTCGAGGAGGTCCAGCGCCGCCTGCAGGTGCTGCTGCACCAGGAGTCCGGTCGGGACGAGCGCGCGTGAGCGACGAGAGCAGGGTCCGGGTCACCCACACCGACCTCGAGAGCGCCATCCTGCGCGAGCGTCCCTCGCTCAGCGGCACCGAGCTCGCGCGCTCCGCCGAGATCAGCACCGAGCAGGCCAAGCGGCTGTGGCGGGCCCTGGGCTTCCCCGAGCACGCGGACGACGTCGTGGCCTACCTGCCCTCCGACGCGCAGGCCATCTCGACCCTGCTGGGGGTGATGGCCGGGGGCGTGCTCGACGACGACCTGGCGGTCAACATGACCCGGGCCCTGGGCCAGACCATGGCCCGCCTCGCCGAGTGGGAGGTCACCGCGCTGGTCCAGCGCGTCGAGCAGCTTCACGAGACCGGGGCTGCGGGTGCCGAGGGCGCCGAGGGCGGGGTGCCCGGATCGAGGGTGGGCTCGGCCCTCCAGCTCGTCGAGGAGCTCAGCGAGCCCTTCGAGGAGCTGCTGATCTACGCGTGGCGCCGCCACCTCGCCGCGGCCGCCGCCCGCATCGAGGCGCTGGCGGCCGACGACGAGGACCTGCACACCGTCGAGCTCACCGTCGGCTTCGCCGACATCGTCGGGTTCACCGCCTTGTCCAACACCCTCACCGAGGAGCGCATCGGCGACCTCGTCGAGCTGTTCGAGATGCGCTGCGCCGACGTCGTGGCCGCCCAGCGCGGCCGGGTCATCAAGAGCATCGGCGACTCCGTGCTCTTCGTGAACGACGACCCCCTGAGCGCCTACGACACCGCCGAGGGGATCATCAACGTGATCGGTCGCGACCCGCGGATGCCCGACGTGCGCGTCGGCCTGGCCAGCGGCTCGGTGGTGCTGCGGCTCGGCGACGTCTTCGGCCCGCCGGTCAACATGGCCGCGCGGCTGACCAACGTCGCGCGACGCAACCGGATCATCACCGACGAGGCGACCTCGCGGCTGCTGCCCGAGGACCAGTTCGAGACCCGCCGGATGGCGGCGCGGCCGGTGCGCGGCTTCGGCATCGTCGAGCCCGTCGCCGTACGCCGGCACTGAGGCCGGCCCGGGCCCGGGTCTGTTACCGATCTGTGCATCTCGAGGGCTTGTGCGACGCCCCGTGTCCTTTACCTGCCGCGCCGAGCGGGGGTAAAGGTTCGTCGGCGTGGCGATTGTCATGAAAATGCCAGTGACATTTTCTCCCATTTACTACCGACCGGTCTTCACCCTTCCTAGGATCGGTGCATGATCAATGTCCAGGAGATCAGCCTCGACCCCGACACCCGACGAGCCTGGCGCGCAGGCGACGAGATCGCCCTGTCGCGCAAGGAGTTCGACCTCGTGCACGCCCTCATCGCCCGCGCCGGCGACATCGTGACCCGTGAGGAGCTGATGCGCGACGTGTGGCACACGTCCTTCTGGACGAGCTCGAAGACCATCGACGTGCACCTCGGCTGGGTGCGCCGCAAGCTGGGCGACGACAGCCGCAACCCGCACCTGATCACCACGATCCGCGGCAAGGGCCTGCGCTTCGAGAAGGTCGGCCCCGCCGCCTGAGCCACCCGACCAGGTCCTAGGCTGGCGCCGTGCCCGAGCCAGCCGCGTCCACGCCCGCCACGTCCGCGTCCGCGTCCGCTCCGACCCTGGCCGTCATCGGCGGGGGACAGCTGGCCCGGATGATGGCCCAGCCGGCGATCGCCCTCGGCCTCCCGCTGCGGCTGCTCGCCGAGGCGCCAGGCGTCTCGGCCGCGCAGGTCGTGGTGGACCACCAGGTCGGCGACCACCGCGACCTCGAGACGCTGCGACGCGTCACCGAGGGGTGCGCGGTGGTGACCTTCGACCACGAGCACGTGCCCACCGAGCACCTGCACGCCCTCGAGGCCGACGGGATCGCGGTGCGACCCGGGCCCGACGCCCTGGTGCACGCCCAGGACAAGGCGGTGATGCGCGAGCGGCTCACCGCCCTCGGCGTGCCGTGCCCGCGCCACGCGGTGGTCTCCGACGTCGCCGACGTCGAGGCCTTCGGCTTCCCGTGCGTGCTCAAGACCACGCGCGGCGGCTACGACGGCAAGGGCGTGTGGGTCGTGCGCAGCGCCGACGAGTGCGCCGAGCCGCTGCGCACCGCCGCCGAGACCGGCGTCCGCCTGCTCGCCGAGGAGCTCGTCGACTTCCGGCGCGAGCTGTCGGCGCTCGTGGCCCGCTCTCCCAGCGGCCAGGCGGCGGCGTACCCCGTGGTGGCCTCCACCCAGCTCGACGGGATCTGCCACGAGGTGGTGGCGCCCGCCCCCGACCTCGACGAGGACCTCGCGGGGCAGGCGCAGTCGATCGCGCTGCGCGTGGCCGGCGAGCTCGGCGTGACCGGGGTGCTGGCCGTGGAGCTGTTCGAGACCACCGACGGGCGGATCCTGGTCAACGAGCTCGCCATGCGGCCCCACAACACCGGCCACTGGACCCAGGACGGTGCGGTCACCTCGCAGTTCGAGAACCACCTGCGCGCGGTCATGGACCTGCCGCTCGGCTCACCGGCGCCGCGGGCCCGGTGGACGGTGATGGTCAACATCCTCGGCGGCGAGCGCGCCGACGTGGGCCACCTCTACGACGGCTTTCCGCACGCGATGGCCCGCGACCCCCTCCTGCGCGTGCACCTGTACGGCAAGGACCTGCGACCCGGTCGCAAGGTCGGCCACGTCAACGCCTACGGCGACGACCTCGAGGACTGCCTGGAGCGCGCGCGGCACGCCGCCGCGTGGTTCCGCGGCGACCTCGGCGACGAGAGCGAGTGAGATGACCGACTCCCAGACCCCCCGCGTGGGCATCGTGATGGGCTCCGACTCCGACTGGCCCGTGATGCGGGCGGCCGCCGAGGCCCTGGAGGAGTTCGGGGTGCCGCACGAGGCCGACGTCGTCTCCGCGCACCGGATGCCCCAGGAGATGATCGACTACGGCCGCGACGCTGCCGGCCGCGGTCTCTCGGTGATCATCGCCGGAGCCGGGGGAGCCGCCCACCTGCCGGGCATGCTGGCCGCGGTCACCCCGCTGCCGGTGATCGGGGTCCCGGTGCCGCTGGCCTACCTCGACGGCATGGACTCCCTGCTCTCCATCGTCCAGATGCCGGCGGGCGTCCCGGTGGCCACGGTGGCCGTCGGCGGGGCGCGCAACGCGGGCCTGCTGGCCGTGCGGGTGCTGGCCGCCACCGACCCGGCGCTGCAGGAGCGGATGGTCGCCTTCCAGGAGACGCTGCGCGAGGCCGCGCACGCCAAGGGCGAGGTCGTGCGCCGCGAGGCCGGGCGCCGCGCGCCGCGGGTCGGGTTCTGACCGAGGTGGTGCGGCCGGGCCGCCTGGTCGGGATCGACCTGGCGCGCTGCCTGGCCCTGCTGGCCATGATGGCCACCCACCTGCTCGACCAGCGCGACCCCGACGGGTCGCTGAGCGCGTCGGCGTGGCTCTTCTCGGGCCGCGCCTCGGCGCTCTTCGCCCTGCTCGCCGGGGTCAGCCTGGCACTGCTGTCGGGCCGGACCCGGCCGCTGCGCGGTCGGGCGCGGGCCCGCCGCTCGGCCGGGCTGGCGGTGCGCGCCCTCCTGGTGGCGCTGGTGGGCCTGGCCCTGGGCGAGGTCGACTCGGGGATCGCGGTGATCCTGACCCACTACGGCGTGCTCCTGCTGCTGGGCCTGCTCGTGCTGGGCCTGCAGGCGCGCACGCTCGCGGTGCTGGCCGCGGTGTGGGTGGTGCTGGGCCCGGCGGTGGCGCAGGTGCTGCGGCCCGAGCTGGCGCCGCGGGGCTTCGCGAGCCCCTCGTTCGAGCAGCTGGCCGAGCCCGGCCGGCTGCTGTCGGAGCTGCTGTTCACCGGCTACTACCCGATGGCCTCGTGGTTCGCCTACCTGCTGGCAGGGATGGCGCTCGGGCGCCTCGACCTCGCGGCGCTGCGCCGCCGTACGCTCGTGGCGCTGGCAGCGGCCGGGGGCGCGGTGGCCGTCGCGACGACCTGGCTCTCGCACCGCCTGACCGAGCGCGAGGACGTGCTCTCCGCGCTGGTGCCCGGCGTCACCGCGCGCCGGGGGCCCGAGGTCGCCGCGTCGCGGCTGCGCGACCAGGTCGAGGGCGGGCTCTTCGGGCAGACCCCGGTCGAGGGGCCCTGGCAGTGGCTGCTCGTGGTGGCGCCGCACTCGACCACGCCCTTCGACCTGGCCCAGACCATCGGCAGCGCCGTCCTCGCGGTCGCGCTGTGCCTGCTGCTGGTGCGTCTGCTGCCGGGCCCCGCGGTCGACGGCGTGGCGGTGGCGGCGGGGGCGGGCGCGGCCACGCTGAGCCTGTACACCCTGCACGTGCTGATGACCACCGAGGCGGTGTGGCCCTCGGAGTCCTCCGACGGCACCGCCGTGCAGTACGTCGTGGTGCTGGGTCTCGGCGCGCTGCTGGTGGCGACGGGGCGGCGCGGGCCGCTGGAGGCGGTGGTGGCGCGGCTCAGCGCCGGCGCCACTCGATAGCCGGGCAGGTGTCCATGACCATCGGCACCCCGGCCGCCGTGGTGCGCTCGAAGGCGGCCTCGTCGACCACGCCGAGCTGGAACCACACCCCGCGAGCACCGATGCTCACCGCCTCGTCGGCGAACGGCCCGGCGGCCTCGGAGCGGCGGAAGACGTCGACGACGTCGACGGGCACGTCGATGTCGGACAGGGAGGCGAACGCGCGCTCGCCGAGCACCTCCAGGCCGCCCGGCCGGGCGGCCGCGGGGTGCACCGGGACGATCCGCTTGCCGCGCTCCTGCAGCAGCGAGGCGATCGAGTACGCCGTGCGGCTCGGGTCGCCGGACAGGCCCACCACCGCCCAGGTCGAGCACTCCTCGAGCATCATCTCCACCCAGGCGGGGTCCTGCCAGCCGCGACTCATGCACCCGAGCCTAGGTCGCCCCCGACAGCACGGACGCCCATCCCCAGGGGTGGTGGGTGCCCCCGGCGGGCGGGCTAGGTTCGGGCCCATGGCCAACATCAAGTACACCGTCCCCGGCATGACCGACGCCGACGCGGAGCGCGTCATCACGCTCCTGCAGGACAGGCTGCACGCCGCCAACGACCTGCACCTGACCCTCAAGCACGTGCACTGGAACGTCGTGGGCCCGCACTTCATCGCCGTGCACGAGATGATCGACCCCCAGGTCGAGGCCGTGCGCGGCTTCGCCGACGACCTCGCCGAGCGGATCGCCACCATGGGCGGCTCGCCCAAGGGCACCCCGGGCTCGATCGTCGACAACCGCAGCTGGGAGGAGTACTCCCTGGGCCGCGGCACCACCCAGGAGCACCTCGGCGCGCTCGACCTGGTCTACCAGGGCGTGATCAGCAGCTACCGCTCCGGCATCACCGAGCTCGGCGACCTCGACCCGGTCACCGAGGACATGTTCATCTCGCAGACCGACAAGCTCGAGCTGTTCCACTGGTTCATCCGCGCCCACCTCGAGGACAAGGGCGGCTCCCTGTCCACCGAGGGCGCGTCGTCGGAGAAGGACGCCGCGCAGTCGGCCGGCTGAGCCTCGTCGTCCCGCCGGACGCCCGTGCCCCTCGTGGGTGCGGGCGTCCTGTGCATTTCGCGGTCCTGCTGCGGTGACCTGGGTGGCTCTGCCACGATCGGCGCATGGGCGTGGGCGACTCCCGACGGCGCGTCGAGACGGCGCGTCTGCTGCTGCGGGCGCGGGTGAGCCAGGGCGGGGTCCGCGAGGACTACGAGAACCAGGTCGTGCGCCTCAACCTGCCGGTGGCCCTGGAGATCGCCCGGCGCTACCGGGGCCGGGGGATCGCCGACGACGACCTCGACCAGGTCGCCAGCCTCGGGCTCGTCAAGGCGGTGCGCGGCTTCGACCCCACCCTCGGCGAGGACTTCCTCGGCTTCGCGGTGCCGACGGTCCGCGGTGAGGTGCGCCGCCACTTCCGCGACGCCGGCTGGGCCGTGCGGCCGCCGCGGGCGGTGCAGGAGATGCAGGCCCGGGTCGCCCGCGCCGAGGCGCGGCTGTGCCAGGAGCTCGGCCGTGCTCCCCGGCACTCGGAGATCGCGGTGGCCCTCGACGTGCCGCTGCAGATGGTCGTCGACTGCCTCAACGCGGCCGGCTGCTTCTCGCCGGTCTCCCTCGACGACGAGGGCGCCGAGCCGGGGCAGCCGTCGGCCACGGCCACGATGGGCGGCCCCGACCCGGCCTTCGCCAGCGCGGAGGCGCGCGTCGCGCTCGCCCCGCTGCTGCGCGACCTCGACGAGCGCGAGCAGACCATGGTCCGGATGCGCTACTTCGAGCACGCCACCCAGAGCGAGATCGGCGCGGCCGTCGGGCTCTCCCAGGAGCAGGTCTCGCGGCTGCTGGGCGCCCTGCTCGAGCGGCTGCGCCGACAGCTCGCCGACGCCGCCGCCTAGTCGGGCCTGGCTGGACCTAGCCGCGGGGGTGGATGCGGGGCAGGGCCGAGGCCTTGCCGCGGAAGCGCGGTGCACGCTTCTCGCGGAAGGCCGCCACGCCCTCCTTGCCGTCGCCCAGCGAGGTCCAGTACATCGCCAGCGAGTCGGAGAGGTGCGCCTCGAGCGGGTGCGCCAGGGCGCTGTTGCGGTAGAGCATCTGCTTGGCCAGGCCCAGCGCCACCGGCGACCGGTCGCGCACGAACGAGCGCGCGAGCTCCTGGGCCGAAGGCACCAGGTCGTCGGGCTCGTGCACCGAGCGCAGGAGACGCCCCTCGAGCGCCTGCTCGGCGGTCAGGACCTCGGCCGAGTAGACCCACTCCAGCGCCTGCTGGATGCCGACGATGCGCGGCAGGAACCAGCTCGACGCGGCCTCGGGCACGATGCCCAGGCGACCGAAGACGAAGCCGATCTTGGCCTTCGTCGAGGCCAGGCGCAGGTCCATCGCCAGCGTCATCGTGGCGCCGATGCCGACCGCGGGGCCGTTGATCGCCGCGATGACCGGCTTGGGCAGCGCGTGCACGGCCAGGGTCACCTTGCCGCCCGTGTCGCGCACGCCGGCGTCGTACGGCGCCTCGTCGTAGGCGGCGCGGAACTCCTCGGGGGTCGGGCGCAGCGACTCGTCGAGACCGAAGACGTTGCCCTCGGCCGAGAGGTCCATGCCGGCGCAGAAGGCCCGGCCGGCGCCGGTGACCACGACGGCGCGCACGTCGTCGCTGCGCAGCTCGGTGCGGAAGACCGACTCGAGCTCGCGGGCCATCGTCAGGTCGAAGGCGTTGAGCTGGTCGGGACGGTGCAGGGTCAGGGTGGCGACACCGTCGTCGTCGGTGGTGATGTCGAGCGTGTCGTGGCTGGTCTGGCTCATCCGGTGGTCCCCTTCGGCAGTCCGGACGGCGAGCACAGGCCCTGCCCGATCCGGTCGGTGTCGTCGTCGATGATCGCCTGGAACATCTGCGGCGCGCGCTCGGGGTCCCAGTTGACCTGGAGGTCCTGGATCGGCACCCCGCAGGTCAGGCCCTTCTCGCCGTTGACGCGGGTCATCGCCATCGCCCACATGCCCGCGCGCCAGGGCGCCATGCCCTTGCCGAGCTCGACGGTGTCGGTGGCGGCCATGTTGAGGCGCCAGTAGCGCACGGGGTTGAGCACCGACCAGGGCGAGAGCACCTTGTCGCCGACCGCGGAGACCACCTCGCGCTGGGCCTGGGCGCGCTGCACGTCGCCGAGGGCCGTGTAGGTCTTGCGGGAGCGGGCGTAGCCCAGGGCCGTGACGCCGTCGGCCTCCTGGCAGCCGGCCTCGACGTCGAGGTTGGCCAGCGGGTCCTGCATCGCGTTCTCGGGGCAGATCTCGACGCCGCCCACGGCGTCGACCAGGCCGACGAAGCCCCCGATGCCGATCTCGACGTACTCGTCGACGCGGATGCCGGTGTTCTGCTCGATGGTCTTGACCAGCAGCTTGGGGCCGCCGAAGGCGTAGGCGGCGTTGATCTTGGTGGTGCCGCGGTCGGGCACCTCGACCAGCGAGTCGCGCGGGATCGACATCAGCAGGTTGGGCCCGGCGCCGGTGTGCAGCAGCATGATCGTGTCGGTGCGCTGGCCGGCCGCGTTGCCCGTGCCGAACTCCTTGCGCTGCGCGGGGGTCAGGCCCTCGCGCGAGTCGCTGCCGACCAGCAGGTACGTCGTGCCGGGCTGCTCGTCGGGGCGCTCGCCGCCCGGCGCGAAGGCGACGTCGTCGACGCGGGTCCAGGCGTAGATCGGCACCGCGACGAGGAAGACGATCCAGGCCACCAGCAGCAGCGCGAGGTGGCGCAGCCGCGGGCGGGGGCGCCAGCCGCGCCCGCCGCGGCCGCCGTGCTGGGTCGGCGGTGGGGCCGGGGGCTGGGCCGGTCGCTGGGCCGGTCGTTGGGTGGGCGGCTGGGCCGGTCGCTGGGAGGGGGTCGGGCGCGGTTGCACCGGCATCCGCTGGGTGGCGTCGGGCTCCGGGGGCGATCCCTTGCCGCCGTACAACCAGTCGAAGCGCTCTTCGTCGCCGTCCCCGCTGCCGGGCCGCTGTGCCATGCGCCGGAGGCTACCGTGCCGCCATGACCCCCTCGCGCCCCTCGTCCTTCGCCCGGGTCTCGTTGTCGGTGATGACCTCGAGCAGCCAGGCCAACCTGCTGGGCAACATTCACGGCGGCGAGGTGGTCAAGCTGGCCGACTCGACCGCGGGTGCGGTCGCGCAGCGCCACAGCGGGGGACCGGCCGTGACCGCGGCGCTCGACGAGATGGTCTTCCTGCGCCCGGTGCACGTCGGCGACATCGTGCGCACCCTGGCGCAGGTCAACTGGGCCGGGCGCTCCTCGATGGAGATCGGGGTGCGGGTGGAGACCCAGCCGTGGAACGACCCGTCGGTCGGGTCGCTGCACGTGGCGTCGGCGTACTTCGTCTTCGTCGCCGTCGACGCCGAGGGCCACGCGCGCGAGGTGCCGGGGCTGCTGCCCGAGGACGCCGACGACGAGCGGCGCTGGCGCGAGGCCGAGATCCGGCGCGCGCACCGCCTCGCCCGCAAGAGCGAGATCGAGGAGGGTCGGCGCGGCGCTCCCTCGTGACGGCTGGGACTGGTGATACTGCTGGGACGACAGGTTCCGCCCCAGCAGGAAGGCACTCTCGATGCCACCCGTCTCTTCCCCCCGGGTGCTCGACGGCCAGGAGGCCCCGGCACGCACCAGCGCCGCCGACCGCGCTGCTCGGGTGCGCTTCCGGCGCGCCCTGGCGCTGATGGCGATGACGCTCGTCGCGCCCGGCTCGGCCCAGCTCACCGCCGGCAACCGTCGTGTGGGCCGCCTGGCCCTGCGGGTGTGGCTGGTCGTCGTGGCGACCACCCTGCTCACCGGGTTCGTGGTGCTGCTCGACCCCGAGAAGGCCGTGACGCTCGGCTCGAAGGCCTGGCTGCTGCTCGTGGTGCGCACCGCGCTGCTCGCGGGCGCCGTGGGCTGGGCCGTGCTGTTCATGGACGCCTGGCGGCTGGGCCAGCCGCTGAGCCTGGGCCTGGCGCACCGGCGCGCGGCCGTCGGGGTCAACGGCGTGCTCTCGCTCAGCGTCGCCGGGTCGCTGCTCTTCGGGGCCCACCTGGTGGGCGTGCAGCGCGACCTGATCGTGACGATGTTCGGCTCCAGCGAGGTCGCCGGCTCGGCCGACGGACGCTTCAACGTGCTGCTGATGGGCGGCGACTCCGGAGCCGGGCGCTGGGGGTTGCGCCCCGACTCCCTGACCGTGGCCTCGATCGACGCGACCACGGGTCGCACCGTGCTGGTCTCGCTGCCGCGCAACATGCAGGACTTCCCCTTCGCCGAGGGCTCGGTGATGGCCGAGCAGTTCCCCGACGGCTTCGACGCCGACTACCTCAACGGCGTCAGCACCTGGGCGCAGGACAACGCCGAGCTGTTCGGCGACTCCGAGGAGGACCCGGGCGTGCAGGCGACCGTCTCGGCCGTCGAGGGCATCACCGGCCTCGAGGTCAGCTACTGGGCGATGGTCAACCTGCAGGGCTTCAAGGACCTCGTCGACGCGGTGGGCGGGGTGACCCTCACGGTGCGCCAGCCGATCCCCGTCGGCGGCCTCGGCTCCGACGTCTACGACTACATCGAGCCGGGCACGCGTCAGCTCGACGGGTTCGAGACCCTCTGGTACGCCCGGGCCCGCGAGGGCTCCGACGACTACTCGCGCATGGCGCGGCAGAAGTGCGTGATGAACGCGATGCTGCAGCAGGTCAGCCCGCAGTCGGCGCTGCAGAACTTCGAGAAGATCGCCCAGGCCTCCTCCGAGATGATCTCGACCAACCTGCCGGCCTCCGAGCTCGACCGCTTCATGTCGCTGGCGATGAAGGCCAAGGAGCAGAAGATGTCGAGCCTCTCGCTGGTGCCGCCGATGATCAACACCGCCGACCCCGACATCGACCTGGTCCAGCGCAAGGTCGCCGCGGCCATCGAGAAGGCCGAGGGCAGCGCCGCGCCGAAGACGAAGGCGAAGACGAAGCCGGACTCCACCTCCGCGGTCACTGGTGGTTCCGTCGGGTCGCTCTCCGAGGGGTACGCCGCCAACCAGGCCGGTGACCTGTCCGGCGCCTGCTGAGAGCGGGGTCGGCGCCGCCGCCTAGCCTGGGGGGTGATGTCACCTGATCCCGGCACCGTGCTGGTCGTCGACGGCAACTCGTTGCTGCACCGCGCCTTCCACGCCTCCGCCCGCAGCGGCTTCCGCGACGCCGCCGGGCGCCCCGCGTGGGCGGTGCGCGGGCTGCTCTCGCAGCTGGTCGCGGCCGTCGACCGCGCCATGGCCGACGCCGTGGTGGTCGGCTTCGACGATCCCGGGGCGAGCGTGCGCCGCGAGCGGTGGCCCACCTACAAGGCGCACCGCACCGAGAAGCCCGAGACGCTGGTCGAGCAGCTCGACTCGGTCGTGGGGGTGCTGCGCGAGCTGGGGGCCGCCGTCGTGGTGCCGCCCGGGCTCGAGGCCGACGACGTGCTGGCCAGCGTCGCCGCCCAGGCGCCGACCGCCGGGTGGCGCACCGTGCTGGCCACCTCCGACCGCGACAGCTTCGCGCTCGTCGACGAGCACACCCGGGTGCTGCGCATCCTCAACGGCGGGGTCGACGCCTCGCCGCTGCTCGACCCCGCCCGGCTGTTCCTGGTCACCGGGGTGCGCCCCGAGCAGTATCTCGACCTCGCCGCGCTGCGCGGCGACGCCTCCGACAACCTGCCCGGGGTCGCCGGCTTCGGGGCCAAGACCGCCGCCAAGCTGCTCGCCGCGCTCGGCACCGGCGCCGACGCCCTCGCCGACGCCGCCGCGGGGGGAGAGCGCTGCCGGGCCGCGGTCGGCCCCGCCCGCACCCGCACCCTGGCCACCGACGAGGCCCGCGAGCGGTTCTGGCTCAACCGCGAGGTGATGGCGATGGCGCGCACCGTCGACGTCGGGATCGACCCCGGATCACCCGCCCCCGGCGCCCTGCCCCTCGACGAGGCGGCGGTGCGCTCGGTCTTCGGTCGCCACGACCTCTTCGTCAACGGCGCGGTGCGGGCCCTGACCCTCGCCGAGCCCGTCCCCGGCGCGCCGGAGCGCGAGCACACGGCGTACGCCGACCCCCCCGCCCGGCCGACCCGCAGGTGGGCGCGGGCCT